>NZ_QETL01000067.1:0-21887 GCF_003105135.1 Stenotrophomonas sp. SPM
CACAGCTTTTGATTCTGCTTTTTCTTTTGATTTTGAATTCCTGCTCTCGTTCCGCGCGCGCAGGAAACTGTCGGGAGTGGGACGGGTGGGCCAGGCAGGACCGTTGGCGCCATGGATGGCGCCATCGAGCCCCCATGGACGGGTTTACGGCGTGTCCTGACTGGCCCACCCGTCCCACTCAAACCAGGATCAACAGAGGCGCCGCAGAACAACCGCTTTTACTTCGCGTACTGCCCACCGCAATTGGCATCCTTGCCCGGCCCCAGCTCAATCGTGGCCAGCAGCGCTGCCGGCGGGGCGATGCTGCCCAGCGCCAGGGCCACCGCGCCGCGCAGGCCGAGTGCCTTGAAATCCGGGCGGAACGACGGATCCTTGAACGTGCCGCCGATGCGCAGTGGCGAGCGCAGCACCAGGATGCTCTTGTCTTTCGGTCGCGGCTTCAGCAGCAGGTCCATCTGCTCATCGCGCAGGCTCACCGCGCCTTCGCCGATGATGATCGTGTCGGTGGTATCCACCGCCAACGCACGGCTGGTCATCAGGCCATCGCGCACGCCGAAATCAGCGAAGGCGCAGCGCAGCGGAATCTGCCGGTCACCGGTGAACAGGAATTTCAGCGACTCGGTGATGTCCAGGCCGGCCAGCTCCATCACCAGGTTGCCAACATGGCCACGGCCCATCGCCACGCCGACGTCGCCGCTGCTGCCGCCGAGCATGGCGGCAATGGAGTTGCCGCGGCCGGTCAGGTCGATCTGGCCGCTGATGCCACCCTTGGCCTGCTTGGCCAGATTCGCATCCGGGAACAGCTGGCCCAGCTGCACGCCGCGCACGCTGGCTTTCAGCGCCGTGGAAATCTGCGGCTGGCGTGCGTCCATGCGGATGGTGCTGCGGATGTCACCGCCGGCCACGCCGAAGTTCAGCGGATCCAGGCGCAGCACGCCGTCGTCCAGCAGCAGGTGCGCGTCCATGTCATCCAGCGGCAGCGAGGGCGCGTTGATGCGGTGGGCCTTCCAGCGGACGTCGGCATCCATCGCGCGCAGCTTGCCCAGGTTGTACGGAGTGTCCGGCAGTACGCGTGGGCTGGCGGCGACCTGTGCGGCCTGGGCTTTCTGCTCGGCATTGGCAGTCTCGCCGCCGCCGGTCTTCGGCGGGGCGCCAACGAAGCCCGCGAGGTCGTCGAAATCGAGTCGGCGTGATTCCAGCGTGGCGGTCAGGCGCGGACGGTCGCGGCCCACCTCGAACTGCAGGTTGCCGCCCAGGTCGCTGTCGCCGACCTTGCCGGTGAACCCTTCGTAGCGCCACACGTTGTGGTCGCGCTTGAGCCGGCCATCGAGGGCGTACGGCGGCGAGGGCGGGATGGCGATGCCCAGCAGCGGGTAGAGGTCGGCGAGGTCCTGGCCACTGAGTGCGAACTGCAGGTCGAACACCTGCAGCGCGAACGGGTTGGTCAGTGTACCGGTGGCCACGGCATGGGTACTGCCGGCACGGCCATCGAGGTGGATGCGGAAGGGATGCGCGCTGTCGGTCAGCTGCAGCGGTGATTCGGTGCCACCGCTGAGGGTGAACGGATTGCCCTGCCAGCGGCCCTGTCCCTTCACCAGCAGCGGCGGGGCGGTGTCGGCCTGTTTGTGAGCAGTGGTGGTCGCTTCGCCACTGCGCACGCCGACGCGGATGTCGGTGCGGCCCAAGGCATCCAAGTACTGCAGGCGCCCGTCATCGATCCGCAGGCCCTTCAGCTGCAGCGAGCTTTTGCCATCGCTGGCCGGCAGGAAATTCCAGTTGCCGGCCTCGCCCTTGCGCGGGGCGGCTTCCAGAAGCACGTCGGGGCGGGTCAGGCGTACTTCGGGCAACTGGATGCTGCCACGGAGCAGGGGCCAGACGCGGACGTCGATTTCCACGCGGTCGGCATTGGCCATGGTGGCCTGCTTCGACCACGACGCATTGGCGAAGGTGATCGCATCGGCGCGGATCGTGCTGGTCCGGCCGAGGTCGACATCCAGGTGGCCGATGTGCAGGGCGCGGCCGGTGCGGGCCTGCACCGCGCGTTCCACCGGCCCCTTGAACCAGTTCCAGTCCCACAGTGCGATGAGGATGAGCAGTGCGGCCAGCAGGAACACCAGCACGGCCAGCCAGCGCTGGCCACGTGGACCGGGGCGGCGGAGGCGCCAGCGCGAAGCGCGCGGTGCAGCAGGGGCAGGGGCAGCATTCACACTGCCATGGTTGCCCCAATCCGGGTGGACGGGGCGCGAAGCGCTCATGTGCATGGTGTGCACATGGGCGTCCGGCGGCAGGGTTACAGGACCTGCATGGTTACCGCGACGAAGTGGCAGACGCTGCCGCCGATGACGAACAGGTGCCAGATCGCGTGCGAATAGGGGATCGATTCGCGATGGTAGAAGTAGGTGCCCAGCGTGTAGGACAGGCCGCCGGCGAACAGCCAGGCCAGGGTCCCGCCGTCGATGGAGGCCCACATCGGCTTGATCGCCACGACCACCAGCCAGCCCATCGCGATGTAGATGCCGGTGGAGAGCGCCTTGAAGCGGCCGGTATAGAACAGCTTGAACACCACGCCGCCCAGGGCCAGCGCCCAGATGGCGGTGAACAGGCCCCAACCCCAGGGCCCGCGCAGGCCGATCAGGGTGAACGGCGTGTAGGTGCCGGCAATCAGCACGTAGATTGCGCAGTGGTCGAAGACCTTCAGCCGGCCCTTGGCCGTGGGGTGCTGGATGGCGTGGTACAGGGTGGAGGCGGTATACAGCAGCAGCAGGGCGATACCGAACACGATGGCGCTGGCAAGCTGCCAGCCGTCGCCGTAGATGGCGGCCAGGGTGATCAGGACGGCGCTGGCGGCCAGCGCGAACACGGCGCCGAGCCCGTGGGTCAGGGCGCTGGCGATTTCTTCACGGATGGAGGTAGCAGTCGTGGAGGACATGGTGATGACGTGGTTCGCGGGGAGGGGGACCCGCAGCCCCCCTATCATCGCCGCGATGGCGGGCGCTTGCACCCCCGTCACCGTATGGGGGATGAATCCGGCCGCCTCCAAGCGACGGGGTCAGAGCCCTTTCCTGCGGAAAGGGATCCGACCCCTGGCTTTCAACCCGCCGGGACGGTGTGCGCTGCTTCGCGGGTGGCCGAGAAGCGCACGTCCGGCGAGCGTTCCTGGGCCAGCTGCAGGTTCACCCGGGTCGGGGCCAGGTAGACCAGGTGGCCGGCGGCGTCCAGGGCCAGGTTCAGCGCGTTCTTCTCGCGGAACTCTTCCAGCTTCTTCTCGTTGCTGCAGTGGACCCAGCGTGCGGTGGAGACGCTGACCTGCTCGAAGGTCGCTTCCACGCCGTACTCGTCCTTCAGGCGGTAGGCAGCCACGTCGAACTGCAGCACACCCACCGCACCCAGGATCAGGTCGTTGCTGGTGAGCGGGCGGAAGAACTGGGTCGCACCTTCCTCGGACAGCTGGGCCAGGCCCTTCTGCAGCTGCTTGAGCTTGAGCGGATCGCGCAGGCGCGCGCGGCGGAACAGTTCCGGGGCGAAGTTGGGGATGCCGGTGAAGGTGACCGCTTCGCCTTCGGTGAAGGTATCGCCGATGGAGATGGTGCCGTGGTTGTGGATGCCGATGACATCGCCCGGCCACGCTTCGGCCGCGATCTCGCGGTCGCTGGCCATGAAGGTCAGTGCGTTGGCCAGTTTCATGTCCTTGCCAGTGCGCACGTGGAAGGTCTTCATGCCGGCGCTGAAGCGGCCCGAGCAGATGCGCATGAACGCCACGCGGTCGCGGTGCTGCGGATCCATGTTGGCCTGGATCTTGAACACGAAGCCGCTGAGCTTGTTCTCTTCCGGCGCGATGATGCGACCGGTGGTGGTGCGCGCCTGCGGCGGCGGTGCATGCTCGACGAAGAAGTCCAGCAGCGGCTGCACGCCGAAGTTGTTCACGCCCGAGCCGAAGAACACCGGGGTCTGCTTGCCGGCGCGGTAGGCGTCGAGGTCGAACGGGTGGCTGGCGCCCTGCACCAGCTCCAGTTCGTCGCGCAGTTCGGCCAGCATCTGTGCGCCGATCTTCTCGGCCAGGCCGGGCGCATCGATGGACGGGAAGATGGTCGAATCCTGGCGGGTGAAGTTGCGGCCCGGTTCGTACAGGTGCACTTCGCCGGTCAGCAGGTGGACCACGCCCTTCAGGCGCTGGCCCATGCCGATCGGCCAGGTGACCGGGGCGCACTGGATGCCCAGCACGGTCTCCACTTCATCCAGCAGCTCGATCGGGTCCTTGCCCTCGCGGTCGAGCTTGTTGATGAAGGTCATGATCGGGGTGTCGCGCAGGCGGCAGACTTCCATCAGCTTGATGGTGCGCTCTTCCACGCCCTTGGCCACGTCGATCACCATCAGCGCCGAGTCCACCGCGGTCAGCACGCGGTAGGTGTCCTCGCCGAAGTCAGCGTGGCCGGGGGTGTCGAGCAGATTGACGATCTTGCCTTCGTACGGGAACTGCATCACCGAGGAGGTGACGGAGATGCCGCGCTCCTTTTCCAGCGCCATCCAGTCGGACGTCGCGTGGCGGGCGGCCTTGCGGCCCTTCACCGAACCGGCCATCTGGATCGCACCGCCGAACAGCAGCAGCTTTTCGGTCAGCGTGGTCTTGCCGGCGTCAGGGTGGGAAATGATGGCGAAGGTGCGGCGACGCGACGCTTCGTTGGCGACTTCGGACATGGCAGTGGCGCCCGCCCGGGGCGCTTTTCAAAGAGATAAGCGCCCGATTATACCGGCCGGGGCCGGTCAGCGCCCGATGCCACCCTCGGCGTCGCCCTGGCGGGCGAACTGCAGCTGGCCCTGCGCGGTGAAAATGCGCACCGGCACCGAGCGCAGGCCCATGCCGCGGTTGACCTGGACCACGAAGTGCAGGTGCGGGGCGGTGCTGTAGCCGCTGTTGCCGGACAGGCCGATCGGCTGCCCGGCCTGCACCGCCTGGCCCGGACGCACGCGCATGCCGCCGGCCTGCAGGTGGCCATACAGCGCCATGCTGCCGTCGCTGTGCAGGATGCGGATGAAGTTGGCGCGACCGGCATCGCGTTCGCGGTCCTGGCCATTGGCCTTGAAGCCATCCTGCACCTGCATCACGGTGCCCTCGCGCGCGGCCATCACCAGGGTGGCCTCGGGCAGGGCGAAATCCACCGCGTCGCGGTTCTCTTCGTCCTCGTGGCTGAAGCGGCCGTTCGGGGCCTGGTCCACGCGCAGGTGCGGTGCTTCGAACGGCAGCCGGTAGGCGACGTCATCGGCCTGCGCGGCAGGATTGCCCGGCACCGACTGCAGGCGCACGTCCAGGCTGCGTCCCTCGGCGGGGGGCGGCAGGTGGCCGATCACCAGGCTGCCACCGCCCTGGACCAGTGAACGCACCGGCAGGCCCTCGATGGCGCCACCAGGCGCCGACCGCAGTTCGATCTGCACCGGGCCGGCCAAGGGATTGTCGATGTGTGCCTGCCATTGCCCGCCCATCGCCTGCAGTCGCAGCTGGGTCGTCGGCGCGGCCTGCGGGGCGTCGTCGCCGGCCGCAGCGGAGCCGGACTTCGGCACCAGTCCCCAGCCCTGGCGCCAGTCGCTGGCGTGGACGGTTGCGCTGGCCAGCAGCGGCAGCAGCAGGCAGGACAGGGGCAGGCGGGACATTGATGAATCCAGCGGAAAGGGCGCTGGGGACTGTAGCGGATCCTGAACACGGGGACCGGGCGCAGTTCGCGGAATGGCGGTTCATTTATTCCATCGCTTTATCCGCATGAAGGGATTGACATTGGCGAAAAGGGCTGGCATCGTGGCTCCACCATCGAGACCGGCAGAGGGACAGGCCCTTTGAAGCCGGGGCAGCCCGCAGACGCGAAAGCGTCTGCGTAGGTGCCAAATCCTGCGGGGACCGTGGCGTCCACCGAAAGATGGTTCGAACCATGCACCGCACGTGCATCTCGAACGCGAGCCCCGCGAAGGCTCGATGGCCGATTCCCCACACGGATCCCGCCATGAGCTTCGCCCCCAACACCGCCGCCCGTCCCGAATCCTTTGTCCCCGTCAGCGTGCATGCCGAGCGCGGCGAGTTCGCCGCCGTGCTGTCGATGCGCCACGCCGGGGCCAGCCCGGTGCGCCTGCGCTACGAGTGGGTGGGGCCGGCCAACGCGCCGGTGGTGGTGCTGGCCGGTGGCATCTCCGCCCATCGCCACGTCGCCTCCAATGCACAGTTCAGCGAAAAGGGCTGGGCCGAAGGCCTGGTCGGCAGCGGACGCGCGCTGGATCCGCAGCAGCTGCGCGTGCTGGCCTTCGATTTCATCGGTGCCGATGGCGCGCTGGACGTGCCGATCGATACCGCCGACCAGGCCGATGCGCTGGCGCTGCTGCTGGACCATCTCGGCATCCGCGTGCTGAAGGCCTTCGTCGGCTATTCCTATGGCGCGCTGGTCGGCCAGCAGTTCGCGATCCGCCACCGCAGCCGCGTGCGCCAGCTGGTGCTGGCCAGCGGCGCCCACCGCCCGCATCCGTATGCCGCCGCCTGGCGCGCGCTGCAGCGCCGTGCCGTTGCGCTGGGCCAGCTGCAGTGCGGCGAAGACCACGGCCTGGCCCTGGCCCGCCAGTTCGCCATGCTCAGCTACCGCACCCCGGAAGAGTTTGGTGAGCGCTTCGACGCGGCGCCGGAAGTGGTCAACGGCCGCGTGCGCGTGGCCGCCGAAGACTACCTCGATGCCGCCGGTGCACAGTACGTGGCGCGCACGCCGGTGACCGCCTACCTGCGCCTGTCCGAATCGATCGACCTGCACCGCGTGGACCCCGCCGCCATCCTGCCGCCCACCGTGGTGGTGGCCGTGGAAGGTGACCGCCTGGTGCCGCTGGCCGACCTGGTCGGCCTGGTCGAAGGGCTGGGCCCGCGCGGCAGCCTGCGCGTGCTGCGCTCGCCCTACGGCCACGACGCCTTCCTCAAAGAAACCGATCGCATCGACGCGATCCTTGCTACCGCCTTCCGCACTTCTGGAGAGTCCGCATGAGCCTGTACGCCAACGAGCCGTCCTGTAGCCGCACCACTGCCGCTGTCCGCGCCGGCATCGACCGCGACACCGCCCACGGTGCGGTCACCCCGCCGATCGTGCTGTCGTCCAACTTCAGTTTCGATGGCTTCGGCAACAAGCGGCAGTACGACTACACGCGCAGCGGCAACCCGACCCGCGACCTGCTGGGCGAAGCACTGGCCGAACTGGAAGGCGGCGCTGGCGGCGTCATCACCGCCACCGGCATGGGCGCGATCAACCTGGTGCTGAACGCACTGCTGGAGCCGGGCGACACCCTGGTGGTGCCGCACGATGCGTACGGCGGCAGCTGGCGCCTGTTCAATGCACTGGCCAAGAAGGGCCACTTCACCCTGGTTACCGCCGACCTCACCGACCCACGTGCGCTGGCCCAGGCGCTGGCCAGCCAGCCGAAGCTGGTGCTGGTGGAAACGCCGTCCAACCCTCTGCTGCGCATCACCGACCTGCGCTTCGTCATCGATGCCGCGCACAAGGCCGGTGCGCTTGTCGTGGTGGACAACACCTTCCTGTCGCCGGCCCTGCAGCAGCCGCTGTCGTTCGGTGCCGATGTGGTGCTGCATTCGACCACCAAGTACATCAACGGCCACAGTGACGTGGTCGGCGGCGCGGTGATCGCGCGCGACCCGGCGGTGCACGAGCAACTGGTGTGGTGGGGCAACGCGCTGGGCCTGACCGGTTCGCCGTTCGATGCCTTCCTGACCCTGCGCGGCCTGCGCACGCTGGATGCACGCCTGCGCGCGCACCAGGAGAACACCGCCTCGATCGTAGCCCTGCTGGATGCGCATCCGGCCGTGGCACGCGTCTACTATCCGGGCCTGGCCGACCATCCCGGCCACGCCATCGCCGCGCGCCAGCAGAGCGGTTTCGGCGCCATGCTGTCCTTCGAACTGGCGGCCTGCGAGGGCGAGGATCCGCACGCGGCGGTGCGCGCCTTCGTCGATGGCCTGCGCTACTTCACCCTGGCCGAATCGCTGGGCGGCGTCGAAAGCCTGGTCGCGCACCCGGCCACCATGACCCATGCGGCGATGACCGCCGAAGCACGTGCCGCGGCCGGTATCAGCGAAGGCCTGCTGCGCCTGTCGGTGGGCATCGAAGCCGAGCGTGACCTGCTGGCCGATCTCGACGCCGCGCTGCAGCGCGCCGAAGCGGTGATCGGCGCTGCGGTGCGCCGCAAACAGGTGGTGGATGCATGAGCGCGCTGGCTGCTGACATTCCCGCGCTCGGCGGTGGCCGCCTGGCCCTGCTCGGCACCGGCACGGTGGGCACGGCCTTCGTGCAGCGCTACCAGACGCTGCAGGCGCGCGGGCTGGACCTGCCCAGCGTGCAGTGGCTGGCCAACTCGCGCACGGCGCTGGCCATCGACCGCGACCTGGCGCTGCCGCTGGAACTGGCCCGACGCGCGCCACGTGATGGCCAGAGCTCGCCGCCGTGGGCCAGCACCGAAGGGCTGGAGCGCGGCGACGTGGTGGTCGATGCCACCGCCAGCGAGGACGTGGCCGCGCGCCACGTGCAGTGGCTGGCCCGTGGCGTGCACGTGGTGACCGCCAACAAGCTGGGCCGCGGTGCGCAGCTGGCACGCGCGCAGGCCATCGCCGAAAGCTGTGCCGACAGCGGTGCGCGCTACGGTGACAGCGCCACCGTGGGTGCCGGCCTGCCGCTGCTGAGCAGCCTGCGCGCGCTGGTGGCCGGTGGTGACCACATCCATGCAATCGAAGGCGTGCTGTCCGGATCGCTGGCCTGGCTGTTCCATCGCTACGACGGACGCTCACCGTTTTCGCTGGCGGTGCGCGAAGCTCTGGACGCTGGCTATACCGAGCCCGATCCGCGCGTGGACCTGTCCGGCGAGGACGTGCGGCGCAAGCTGCTGATCCTCGCCCGCAGCAGTGGGCTGGCACTGGATGCGGCGCAGGTGCAGGTGGAGTCGCTGGTGCCGGCGGCGCTGGCAGACGTGCCGCTGGCTGAAGCATTGGCCGCGCTGGAACAACTGGACGCGCCGCTGCAGGCGCGCTGGCAGCAGGCGCACGCGCAGGGCCGGGTGCTGCGCTTCGTCGGTCGTGTAGATGCAGATGGTGCACAGGTGGGACTGCGTGAACTGCCAGCCGATCATCCGCTGGCACAGGGGGCGGGTACGGATAACCGCGTGGCCATCCACAGCGATCGCTACCGCCAGCAACCGCTGCTGATCCAGGGCCCGGGCGCCGGTGCGGAAGTCACCGCTGCGGCGCTGCTGGATGACGTGCTGCGGATTGCGGGCTGACGGCCTGCGGTCAAGCTCGGTGGATCAGGAACTTCGTAGAGCCGAGCCTATGCTCGGCTGCGTTCTACCTGGCCGGCCCTGCGCGATGAGCCGAGCATGGGCTCGGCTCTACAAGGGGAACCCGGCAGGTCAACGCGTCTTCAATACCTTCAACAGCGCCGCGTTGAACTGCTTCGGGTCCTGCACCTGCGGCGAGTGCCCGAGTTCGGCGAACTCGACCAGAGTTGCACCGGGAATCGCCTGCGCGGCGGCCTTGCCCAGTGCGGGGTAGTTGCCCAGCGTGGCCTTCAGTTCCGGTGAGGCGCGGTCGCGGCCGATCGCGGTGCGATCCTTCTGGCCGATGAACAATGCGGTCGGTACCTGCAGGTGTTTCAGTTCGTAGACCACCGGCTGGTTGAACACCATGTCCGAGGTCAGTGCCTGGCTCCAGGCCACCGCCTGCTTGCCGGCGCCTTCGTACATGCCCGACTGCATGCGTGCCCAGTGCTCGTAAGCGGGCTTCCACTGGCCGTCGTAGTACACGTCCAGCTGGTAACGGCGGATGCTCTCATAGCTGGTCTTCAGTTCGCCGGCATACCACTCATCGACGCTGCGCCACGGCACGCCCAAAGCCTTCCAGTCTTCCAGACCGATCGGATTGACCAGCGACAGGCTGCGCAGCGCCTGCGGGTACATCAGCGCGTAGCGGATCGCGAGCATGCCGCCCATCGAATGGCCGACCAGGTGCACCGGCTGGTCGCCGAGCTGCAGCTGCTGCAGCAGGGCGTGGGTGTTGGCGGCCAGCTGGCCGAACGAATACTGGTAGCGCTCGGGCTTGCTGGCCTTGCAGAAGCCCACCTGGTCCGGTGCGATCACCCGGTAACCCGCGGCCACCAGCGGCGCGATGGTCTGCTGCCAGGTGGCCGCGCAGAAGTTCTTGCCGTGCAGCAGCACGACCACGCCAATTGCCTTCTTCTTCGGCGTGACGTCCAGGTAGGTCATTTCCAGCGGCTGGCCCTGCGATTGCAGGGCGAAGGTCTTCACCGGATAGCCGTAATCAAAGCCTTCCAGGCGCGCGCCGTAGGTCGGTGGCGGCACGGCGAGGGCGGACAACGGCAGGCAGGCAAAAAGGGCGGCGGCAATCACGCGCATGGGATTCTCCGTGACAGTGAACCCTGAGCCTAGCCGCAAACCGGTGACCGTGTCCTGCGGTGTGGAGCCGAGCCCATGCTCGGCTTTCCCCTCAGCCGGGCATGGGCCCGGCTCTACCACTCAGCACTCGATGACGTTCACCGCCAGGCCGCCACGGCTGGTTTCCTTGTACTTGTCCTGCATGTCGCGTCCGGTATCGCGCATGGTCTTGATGACCTTGTCCAGCGAGACCTTGTGCTTGCCGTCGCCGCGCATGGCCATGCGCGAGGCGTTGATCGCCTTCACCGCGCCCATCGCGTTGCGCTCGATGCACGGAATCTGCACCAGCCCGCCGATCGGGTCGCAGGTCAGGCCGAGGTTGTGTTCCATGCCGATTTCCGCGGCGTTCTCGATCTGGCTGGGGTTGCCGCCCAGCGCTGCCACCAGGCCACCGGCAGCCATCGAACAGGCCACGCCCACTTCGCCCTGGCAGCCCACTTCGGCGCCGGAGATCGAGGCGTTTTCCTTGTACAGGATGCCGATCGCCGCCGAGGTCAGCAGGAAGTCAAACACGCGCTGCTCGTTCGCCCCCGGGCAGAAGCGGTCGAAGTAATGCAGCACCGCAGGCAGCACGCCGGCCGCACCGTTGGTCGGCGCGGTGACCACGCGGCCACCCGCAGCGTTCTCTTCGTTCACCGCCAGTGCGTACAGGTTGACCCAGTCAAGCGTGGTCAGCGGGTCGCGCATCGCGGCTTCCGGTTTGGAGGACAGCTCGCGGTACAGCGCCGGTGCGCGGCGGCCGACCTTCAGGCCGCCCGGCAGCACGCCTTCCTCGCGGATGCCACGCGCCACGCACGACTGCATCGCGCTCCAGATCTCGCGCAGCTGGGCACGGATCTCGTCCTCGCTGCGCCAGCACTTCTCGTTCTCGAACATCAGCTGGGCGATGCTCAGGCCGCTGCGCGCGGTCTGCGCCAGCAACTCGTCGCCGCTCTTGAACGGGTAGGGCAGCGGGGTTTCATCGGGCACGATGCGGTCATCGGCCGCGTCGTCCTGGTTGACCACGAAGCCGCCGCCCACCGAGTAGTAATCGCGGGTGGCGATCACTTCGTCCTCGGCGTTGTAGGCGGTGAAGCGCATGCCGTTGGTGTGGTACGGCAGCTTCTGGCGCTTGTTCATGCCGAGGTCGCGCTTCTCGTCGAAGGCGATCTCGTGCTGGCCCATCAGCTGGATGCGCTTGCTGCTGCGGATGCGCTCCAGGGCGGCCGGGATGATGTCCGGGTCGATCAGGTTCGGGCGCTGGCCCTCCAGGCCGAGCAGGATCGCCTTGTCGGTACCGTGGCCGCGGCCGGTCAATGCCAGCGAGCCGTAGACGTCGGCGCGGATGCGCGCCACTTCGTGCAACCGGCCCGGGTCGAGCAGCCAGCGGTGGATGAAGCGCTCGGCGGCCTTCATCGGCCCGACGGTGTGCGAGGAACTCGGACCAATGCCGATCTTGAAAACGTCGAACGTGCTGACAGCCATGGTTGCCGTACTGCGGGTACCGGAAGAGACCGCTATTCTAGCGGTTCATTGCTGCAACCCATGGCTGCGGCGCAGCATTTCCAGCAAGGGGCCCGAACCGGTGTTGACCCTGTTCCAGCGTGACGACTGCCACCTGTGCGACATGGCCCTGGCCGAGCTGGCCAAGGCGCAGGCGCCGGAGTTCGAATCAGTGTTTCTGGACGACCAGCCCGGGCTGGAAGCGCGCTATGGCGCGCGGGTGCCGGTGCTGCGTGACGAGGCCGGCGGCCGCGAGCTGGACTGGCCGTTCGATGCGGCCGGTGTGCGGGCCTGGCTGGCTGCGGGGTGAATCCGCCGGGCATGGCCCGGCGGCAGATTCGGTCGCGGCGCGCGCAGCAGCCGAGCATGGCTCGGCTCTACAGAATGCGGCCGGGGCGGTGCCCCGGCCCATTGCTCATTTCGCGTCGAACTTCACGATCGTGCTGATCGAGGTCTCGTCCGGGATGGTCTTGGTGTCGGCCCAGTCGCCGCCGCCCACGCCGAAGTCCAGGCGCTTGACCGTCGCCTTGCCGGTCAGCACCGGCTGGGTGCCTGGCTTCCAGGTGAAGGTGAGGGTGACCGGCTTGCTGACGCCGCGCAGTTCCAGCGTGCCGTCGGCGGCGTACTGGTCGTTGCCCACGGCGCGGAAGCCCTTGGCGGTGTAGTGCGCGGTGGCGAACTTGCCGACGTTGAAGAAGTCCGCGCCCTGCAGGGTCGAGTCACGGTCGCTGTTGCCGCTCTTGGCGCCGGCCAGCGGAATCACCACGTCCAGCGAACCGGCGGCCGGGTTGGCCGGGTCGAAGCTGAGTTTGGTGGCAAAGCCCGGGAAACTGCCGGTGAACACTTCGCCGTCGTACTTGGTGGCGAACACAAGGATCGAGCCGGCACCGGGGGCCTGCGCGTAATCGGCGGCCAGCACCGGGGCGGTGGCAAGCATGCCGGCCAGGGCGGCGGCCACGGCGGCCGGGGTGGTCAGTTTCAGGGTCATCGGTCAGTCCTTCTGGGGGGAGGCGAGCCAGCCGCGCGGCAACATCCGCGAGAGGGTGGCATCACGCTGGAACAGGTGGTGGTAGAAGGCAGCGCCGGCATGGGCCAGCACCACCGCGATCAACAGCCAGAAACCGTATTCGTGGATGGCATGGGACACCGCGACGGTCTGCGGGTCTGGGCCGCTCAGCTTGGGCACGTCGACCAGGCCGAACCAGCGGAACGGACGCAGGCCGCTGGCCGAGTCGTACAGCCAGCCGGACAGCGGGATGGCGAACATCAGCAGGTAGAGCAGCACGTGGGTGGCGCTGGCGATGCGTTCCTGCCAGCTGGGCACGCCCGGCACCGGCTTCGGTGCGCCGGCATACAGGCGCCATCCGAGGCGGAACAGCACCAGGGCCAGCACGGTGATGCCGATCGACTTGTGCGCGGTGTAGACCCAGAAGTATTTCGGGGTCTTCGGCAGTTCACCCATGGTCAGGCCGACGATGCCCAAGGCGAGGATCAGCAGGGCGATCAACCAGTGCAGGGTCTGGCTGACACTGCCCCAGGCGGCGGGCGTGTTCTTGGCGGTCATCGGGAATCCTTGGGGGCCGTCGTGCTGTCGGAGTGGGAATCAGGGGCGGGAGTTCCCGGGGCATCGCTGCGGTCGAACGCCGCTTCGGCCTCGATCCTCACCTGTACGGCATCACCGATCACGCCCGGCCAGGCCGTGATGCCGAAGGCACGGCGGCTCAGCATGGTGGTGGCCGAGAAGCCGACGGTGCGGCGGAACGGCGGCAGCGGATAGCGCTTGACCGCGTTGAGGGTGACGTCGAGTACCACCGGCTGGCTGACCCCGCGCAGGGTCAGGGTGCCGGCAACCTGTGCATGCTTCTCATCGATCGGCTCCACGTGGGTGGAGACGAAGCGTGCAGTGGGGAAGCGTTCCCCATCGAGCAGGCTGCGGGCGAGGGTGGCCTGGTTCCATTTGTCATCACCCAGGTCCAATCGCGACACGGGAATCTCGACGTCCAGGGTCGCTTCCCGCCAGTTGTCGGGATCGAACCGCAGCTGTCCCGCACTGCCGGAAATCGTGCCCATCGCCTGCGAGTAACCGGCGTGGTCGATCGAGAACAGCACGCGGGTATGCACCGGATCGATGCGCCACGCATCGTTGCCGGCCCAGGCCGGGACGGCGGCGAGCAGCAGGGGCAGCAGGGCCAGGCAGGAACGCATCGGCAGGGCTCGGCGGAAAGGTGCCTCGATCATACGCACAGGCCCTGTGCTGCGCTGTGTGCACGGCTGCAACAGTTCGTGGTGGCAATGCGGCTGGAAACAGCCTGTTGCAGCGATGACCCCGGCCCTGTGTGACAATCGGCGCAGGACAGGGGGTTCAGGATGAAGAGCGGCTGGCGCCGGTACTGGCGGTGCATCGCAGGGGCAGGTCTGTTGCTGGTGGCGTTGGCCACCTCCGCGGCGACCTTGGACATGGCAGGTGAAACACCGCGCCTGCGTCGTTTCGGTGCGGCCGAAGGCTTGCCCTCGCGCATGGTGCTGGCCCTGGCTGAAGACCGCACCGGGCACATCTGGGCGGCCACCGATGGCGGCCTGGCACGCTATGACGGCGGCACCCTGCGGGTCTGGCAGCATGATCCGGAACAGCCCGGCTCGCTGCCCGGCAACGAGATCGAAACACTGATGGTCGATCCGCTCGACCGCGTCTGGGTCGGCATCAACGGCAAGGGCGTGGCACGACTGGATGCCGACCGCGAGCGCTTCAAATCCTTCGACGCACTCAACAACGAATGCCAGGGCCAGGCCTGGACCCTGGCCTATGCCCAGGATGCGCTGTGGGTCGGCAGCAGCACCCATGGCGTCTGCCGCATGGGCGAGGACGGCAGCCTGCGCTTCTTCCGGCAGTCGGCGGGCGGGCTGCCCAGCGACACCATCTACAGCAGCCTGGTCGACGCGCAGGGCCGCCTGTGGCTGGGCACCGAGGCGGGCCTGGCACGCTGGAACGGCACGGCCTTCGAAGCGGTGGCCGCGCGCGAACTGGGCGCGGTAAGCGTGCTGCGGCTGAGCCGTGACGCCGAGGGCGCGATCTGGATCGGCACCCAGAACGATGGCCTGTACCGGATCGATGCGCAGGACCGGGTCAGCCGGCCGCGCTGGGCCGACAGTGCCCAGCTGCGTTCGGCCATCGTGCTGGCCGACCGCCAGGGCGGTTACTGGGCCGGTACCTCCGATGGCCTGCTGCGCGGCGATGCGGCCCAGCTGCGGCGGCTGGAAGGCGACCGCGGCAGCGCTTTCCTGACCAGCCACAGCGGCGTGCTGGACTTGCTTCAGGACCACGAGGGTGGCATGTGGGTGGCACTGCTGACCCAGGGTCTTGCCTATCTGCCGCCGGACTGGCGGCGCTTTTCCACCTGGTACCAGCTGGATGGACGCCCGCTGGACAGCCAGTACCTGCTGAGCGCGGCCAGCGACGGCCGCAACTACTTCGTCGGCTCGGCCCACGGCGTCTACCAGGTCAACGCGCAGGGCACGCTGAGCCTGCTGGCCAGCGACCGCGAGCTGGGCAGCGGTGCGGTGTGGTCGGTGCTGCCGCGCCCGGATGGCAGCCTGTGGTTGGGTCGCGCGGGGCGCCTGAGCGTCTACGACCCGGCGCGGCGCACGCTGCGCGACTGGCCCATTGCCGGTGGCGCCGACCTGCGCCAGCGCATCGACCTGATGCGCGAGGCGCCCGACGGCACGGTCTGGATCTCGGTGATGAACCTCGGCCTGCAGCATCGCGCCAGCGATGGACGGGTGCTGCGCACCTTCGATCTGGCCGCGCTGCGCGGCGAAGGCGATGCGCCGGTGGAGCAGATCCGCTTCGATGCGCGCGGCCAGGCCTGGCTGGTCGGTGCGCTGGGCATCTGGCGCGAACAGGCCGACCGCTTCGTCGCCGTGCCAGGGGTGTCGCAGGGGCAGATCTTCGATCTGGTCTGGATCGACCCGCAGCAGGTGTGGCTGGCGCGGCAGGGAGCGTTCGAACGCTACCAGTGGGATGGCCTGGGCCTGCGCCTGATCCAGCGCGTCGATGCCACGCACGGCATGCCGCCGGTCAGCATGGGCGGCCTGGCGCTGGGCCGCGATGGGCGGGTGTGGGCGACCACGCCGCGCGGGCTGCTGCGCTGGGATCCGCAGACGCGGCGCGTGCAGCAGTTCAACGAACGCGATGGCCTGCCCGATGCCGAGTTCACCGGACGGCCGCCGGCGATCGGTGCCGACGGCCGGGTGCTCGCGGTCACCCAGACCGGCCTGGTTGGCTTCGATCCCGATGCGCCCGACGTGGAACTGCCGCCCTCGCAGCTGGTGATCGCGCAGGTGCGAGTGCGCCGCGACGATGCAAGGGGCTGGCAGCCACTGCCGGCCACCGGCACGCTGCTGCTGGGCCCGGATGATCGCGACCTGCAGATCGACGCGCGCCTGCTGTCCTACGCCAACCCGCAGGGCAACCGCTACCGGTTCCGTGTTGAAGGCTATGACCAGAACTGGGTGGAGCAGGGCGGTGATGGCCAGCGCACGCTGTCGCGGCTGCCACCAGGGCTGTACTCGATCGAAGTGCAGGCCGCCACCGCCAGCGGGCCGTGGACGGCTTCGCAGCGGCTGCAGGTGAAGGTGCTGCCGCCGTGGTGGCGTAGCGGCATGGCCATCTTCGGCTACCTGATGCTGGGCTCGCTGTTGTTGCTGGTGATGGTGTGGTCGATCCGCCGGCGCCTGCGGCGGCGCCAGCAATGGCAGTTGACCGTGCACAAGCAGCAGCTGGCCGAACAGGCCTCGCAGGCCAAGAGCCGCTTCCTGGCCACGCTGGGCCACGAGGTGCGCACGCCGATGACCGGCGTGCTGGGCATGAGCGAGCTGCTGCTGGCCACCGAGCTGGACCCGGTGCAACGCAGCTATGCCGGGTCGATCCAGCAGGCCGGCAGCCATCTGCTGCGGCTGGTGAACGACGCGCTGGACCTGGCCCGCATCGAAGCGGGTCGCCTGGAACTGGATATCCGTCCGTTCGATCTGAACGGCCTGCTCGACCAGGTGCAGGCGCTGATGCAGCCGATGGCCCAGCAGCGGCAGCTGGCGTTCCGGCGCGAAGATGCGCTGCCGGGTCCGGTCTGCGTCAGCGGCGATGAAATGCGGGTGCGGCAGATCCTGCTGAACCTGCTCGGCAACGCGGTCAAGTTCACCGATCGTGGTTACGTGGGGCTCGGCGCGATCCTCGACGAGGATGGCAATGGCGTGACCTTCGAGGTCAGCGACAGTGGGCCTGGCATCAACGCCGAGCAGCAGCGCCGGCTGTTCCATCGCTTCGAACAGGCCGACGGGCCGCGCACCGCCTCGCGCTACGGCGGCAGTGGGCTGGGTCTGGCGATCTGCCAGGAACTGGCAGTGGCGATGGGCGGACGCATCGACGTGGACAGTCAGCTGGGCCGGGGCGCGCGTTTCCGCGTATGGGTTCCGCTGCCCTGGACCCGCCAGGCGGCGTCGGCGCAGAGCGAGGTGAGCACGGTGCCGGTGCTGCCGGCCCTGCGCATCCTGCTGGTGGAAGACGATGTGACCGTGGCCGAGGTCATCGCCGGCCTGCTGCGCGCACGCGGGCACCAGGTCGTGCATGTGCTGCACGGGCTGGGCGCGCTTTCGGAGATCGCCACCGACTGCTTCGATGTCGGCCTGCTCGACCTGGACCTGCCGGCGCTGGATGGCACCGCCATCGCCCGCCAGCTGCGTGCGATGGGCTATGAGCTGCCGCTGGTGGCGGTGACCGCGCGGTCCGATGCGTATGCAGAAACCCAGGTGCTCGCCGCCGGTTTCGACGGGTTCCTGCGCAAGCCGGTGACCGGCGACCTGCTGGTGTCGGCAATCCAGCAGGCCCGCGCAAAACGCCAGGTGGATGTCTGATTGAGGCACTGGCAGACGTGAATGCCCTGACTTTCGGTTTACCATGCCGACGCCGCACAACGCGGGGTTCATCAACAGGCAGCGTGAGGAGGCAATCGGTGGCGTATCTGCGGGCGGCGACGCTGCTGCTGATCCTCCTGTGCGTCCTGGCGCCCGTGGCCGCGCAGCCGGTGCCGCCGACACCGCGGCAGGTGACCGTGTTCGACGGCCTGCCGTCCAACACCGTCAACCGCATGGCCGAAGACCGCTACGGCTACCTGTGGATCGCCACCAATGACGGCCTCGCCCGCTACGACGGGCGCAATTACCGTGTCTGGCGTTCCGAGGACGGGCTGCGTGACAACCGCATCTGGACCGTGCTGGTCGATGCCCAGAACGAGCTGTGGATCGGCACCGAGAATGCCGGCCTGGTGCGGATGTCGGCCGACCGCCGGCAGCTGCGCTTCTACGACCGCAGCAGCCAGCCGCTGATGGCCAGCAACACGGTGTGGAGCCTGGCCTCCACCCCGGACGGCTCCATCTGGTTCGGCACCTATGGCGGCGGCCTGTACCGGCTGGATGACAAGGACCGCCTGCAGCGCTTCCTGCCTGAAGAGGACAACCCTCGCAGCGTGCCGGCCGCCTCGATTCCGTTCCTGGCGACCCTGCCCGATGGCACGCTGTGGGTGGGGACGAAGCACGGTCTCGCGCGCTGGACCGGTACTGATTTCGAACGCGTCGACGCGGATGCGCTGCCCAGCCAGCTGGTCATCGGCATGACCGCCGAGCCCGACGGCAGCCTGTGGATCAGCACCGTGGCCGGCGCCACCGTGCGCCGGCCCGACGGCCACTTCGAGGCACCGCAGTGGCAGCTGCCCGCCGGTGACGAAGTGCTGGGCATGATGCTGCGCGATGAGCAGGGCGGGCACTGGCTGGATACGCGCAGTGGCCTGGGCCGCGCGGTGAATGGCCAGTACCAGACCGTGCCGCTGTACAGCGCCGTGGCGCGTGGCCAAGTGCGGCCGAACTGGGCCGGCGCCTATGAAGACCGCGAAGGCGGCATCTGGCTGGCCAGTACCAATGCCGGCCTGTGGCACCTGCTGCCGCGCTGGTGGCAGTTCTCGGTGTTCTCGCGGCTGGAGGATGATCCGTCGTCACTGCGCAATGCCTACGTGCTGGGCACCAGTCCGTCCGCCAATGGCGGCGTGTGGACGGTCGGCAGCCACGGTGCGCTGGACCGCTTCGACCCGCGCAGTGGTGACATCGAGCAGCACCGCACCTTCCTCAACGGCATGCACTGGCTGACCTCGGTACGCGAGGATCGGCACGGCCAGGTCTGGGTTGGTTCGACCGATGCGCTGCTGCGTTACGACCCGCGCACCCGCGCGCTGCGTCGCTGGGATGGCGGCAGCGGCGCCGATGCCACGATGGAAGGCAACATCGACGCGATGATGACCTGCGACGGCGACAGCCTGTGGCTGATGCTTCCGTCGGGCCTGCAGCAGCGCGATCTCGACGGACACCTGCGCCGGCAGCTGGAAAATGGCCGCGACGGCCTGCAGGCCGGCCAGCTCAACATGGATGTCGAATGCGGTCCGCAGGACCGGATCTGGCTGGCCAGCAGCCGCGGCCTGCTGCAGTGGCAGCCGGACGCACAGCGCTTCCAGCCCGTGCCCGGGGCGCCTGCCACGCCGGTGTATGCGATCGACGTGGGCGCCGATGGGCAGGTCTGGCTGTCCGAGGATGGACGCCTGTCGCGCTACCTCTGGCGCAACGGGCGCCTGGAGCGGCAGGCGGTGATCGGCAGCGAGCAGGGCTACCCGGCCATCGCCGCGACCGGCCTGGTGGTCGACGCGCGCGGCGTCGCCTGGGCCAGCGGTGCGCGCGGCCTGGTGCGGGTGGGTGCCGATGGCCAGAGCGTGCGCCTGTATGGCGTGCATGACGGCCTGCCCAGCCAGGAATTCCGCGACCACACGCTGATCGCCACGGCGAGCGGGCAGCTGGTGGCCGGTACGCCGGCCGGTGTGGTGGCATTCGATCCCGACCTGGTGCGACCTTCGACCCGGCGCGCGCCGCTGGTGATCGAGCGGGTGGAGGTGCGCCGCAACGAACAGGTCCTGGACCTGACCCACGACACACCGCTGCAGATCACCGACGGCGATCGCGACCTGCGCATCGTCGCGCGCCTGCTGTCCTTCGCCGATTCAGCGTCCAACAGCTACCGCTACCGGCTGACCGGTTACGATCCGGACTGGGTGGAAGTGGGGGCGGGGGGCGAGCGACTGTTCTCGCGCCTGCCGCCGGGTGCGTACCGGCTGGAAGTGCAGGCGCGCTCGGCCGACCACGTGTGGTCGCGGGTGGAAGCGCTGGAGTTCCATGTGCTTCCACCGTGGTGGCGCAGCCTGTCCGGTTTGCTGGTGCTGACGTCCATCGCACTGCTGCTGACCAGCTGGTTCGCCTGGTTGTACCGGCGCCGCCTGCAGCGCAAGCACGCCTACCAGCTGGCTCTGCACAAGCAGGAGCTGGCCGAACAGGCGTCGGCGGCGAAGACGCGGTTCCTGGCCAACCTGGGCCATGAGATCCGCACGCCGATGACCGGCGTGCTGGGCATGAGCGAACTGCTGCTGGCCTCGCCGCTGGACCCGCAGCAGCGCGGTTACACGCAGTCGATCCGCCATGCCGGCGAGCACCTGCTGCACCTGGTGAACGATGCACTGGACCTGGCCCGGATCGAATCCGGTCGCCTGGAGCTGCAGTCGCGACCGTTCGCGCTGAACGGCCTGCTGCAGGACCTCGCCGCCCTGATGGGGCCGCTGGCCGCGCAGAAGGGCCTGCGCTTCGTGCTGGACAACCAGCTGCCTGCGGGCCTGCAGGCGACCGGCGATGCGATGCGGGTGCGGCAGATCCTGCTGAACCTGCTGTCCAACGCAGTGAAGTTCACCAGCCGCGGCACCATCACCCTGCTTGTGCGCTGCGAGGACGGCCCGCGTGGCCTGCATTTCGAAGTGCACGATACCGGCCCGGGCATCAGCCAGGAACAGCAGCAGCGCCTGTTCCGTCGTTTCGAGCAGGCCGACGGCGCACGCACGGCCGCGCAGTACGGTGGCAGTGGCCTGGGCCTGGCGATCTGCCGCGAACTGGCGCAGGCCATGCAGGGCCGGATCCGCGTGGAGAGCCAGCTTGGCAGAGGCACCCGCTTCGAGGTGAGCCTGCCATTGCCGCTGCAGCAGGATGGCGCGAGCGAAGACGGCGAGGCGATGATGGGCGAGGACGCGGTGGCGAACATGCCGGCGCTGCGGATCCTGCTGGTGGAAGACGATGCCACCGTGGCCGATGTGGTGATCGGCCTGTTGACCGCGCGCGGCCATGAGGTGGTGCATGCCGGCCATGCGCTGGCGGCACTGCGCGAGATCAGCGCGGGCGATTTCGATGTCGGCCTGCTGGATCTGGACCTGCCGGGCCTGAGTGGTTTCGAGCTGGCCCAGCACCTGCGCAACCAGGGCTACATGTTGCCGCTGCTGGCGGTGACTGCGCGTACCGATGCGGACCTGCAGGAGCAGGTGGAGGCCGCGGGCATCGGCGGGTTCCTGCGCAAGCCGGTGACCGGTGAGCTGCTGGTCGAAGCGATCGCGCGGGTACTGGGTAGGTAGGTTTTTTGCAGGGCTTGCAGCCCTGCACCTGCTGCAAGCCAAGGCAACGTCAACGTCAACAGCTGGTTTCCTGAGGGTAGGCGGGGTGGGTCCGGTTGAGGGGGACGCTGCAAGTACGTCCCTGTAAGCTCGGTCGCCGCTTGCTCGTGTGCGCTGTCCTGCGCATACGGCAAGACCGGGGTTGGGCGTCCTGCCCAACCCGCCCGAGGCATGCCTCGGGCCCATGCCGCTCACACCCCCTCAACCGGACCCACCCCGCCTTCGACAGTTTCCTGCGATCTGTCGGAACTGCGTTCTGCTTTGGTAGGTGCCGACCGTCGGTCGGCACGAATGAATTCATTCGATATCTGACAGATGTGCCGACCAACGGTCGGCACCCACCAACAGCGCACGGATTCT
>NZ_QETL01000068.1:0-21751 GCF_003105135.1 Stenotrophomonas sp. SPM
GTGTCCTGCCAACCCACACCGACCCACCCAGCCAGCAGAAAACCAGAGCCGCTTCAGCTTTTGACGTTGACGTTGACGTTGCCCGCCGCAGGCGGACCTCCGCGCGTCAGCGCGGCGGCTCCACATCCAGCCCGATCGGGCAGCTCACGCCGGTGCCACCAATTCCGCAATACCCGTTCGGGTTCTTCGCCAGATACTGCTGGTGGTAATCCTCGGCGTAGTAATACTCCGGCGCCGGGTACGCGATCTCGGTGGTGATCGGCCCGTAGCCGGACGCGTCCAGCTGCGCCTGGTAGGCCTCGCGGCTGGCCAGCGCCGCCGCATACTGCGCCTCGTCGGTGGCGTGGATCGCCGAGCGGTACTGGGTGCCCGTGTCGTTGCCCTGGCGCATGCCCTGGGTCGGGTCGTGGCTCTCCCAGAACAGCTGCAGCAGCCGCTCCAGGCTCACCACCGCCGGGTCGAACACCACCTGCACCACCTCGGTGTGGCCGGTCAGGCCCGAGCAGACCTCTTCATAGGTCGGGTTCGGGGTAACGCCGCCGGCATAGCCGACCGAGGTGCTGTACACGCCCGGCTCGGTCCAGAACTTGCGCTCGGCGCCCCAGAAACAGCCCAGCGCGAAGCGGATCTGCTGCAGGCCGGCGAAGCGGTCCTTCAGCGGATGGCTGTTCACGAAGTGCTGGTTGCTGTGCAGCGGCAGCGGCTGGTCGCGGCCCGGCAGCGCCTCTTCCGGGCGCGGCAGGCGCTGCTTGAAGGCCCCGATGCCGAGGATGCCCTGGCTGATTCCCAACATGATGCGCTCCTACGCCGGCTGTCCGGCCCAATCGTCTGCGTCTGAAATGGGGTCGGACGGGCCCTGGCCCAAGTCCAGCGCGGCGATGATCTCCTCTGCCTGCGGCCGTGCCACGTCGGGGATGCCGACCCGCAGCACGCCGAACAGCGGCAGCTCGCCCATGCCGCCCAGCAGCTGCTCGCCGAACACGAACGCGGGGATGCCGGCATCCTCCAGCGCGTGCTTGACCAGGTGGGCGTCGAACAGATTGTCGGCCTTGTACACGATGTGCATGGGCGGCTCCTCGGGACAGGGGTCCAGCATACGCCCGGGGGCTGAATCGCGCCGCTGCGCTCGGCGGGCATGGCCCGGCGCTACCTACCCGGACCGGGCAGCCCCGCCCCTGACGCGCTAGACTGTTGGTCTTTCTGCCTTTCTCTTTCGCCGACTCATGTCCGAGCACACCCCCGCCAGCCCCGAGACCCCCGCCGACAGCCACGAGAAGCGCGATTTCATCCGCCAGATCGTGCGCGAGGACCTGGCCAGCGGTAAGCACCAGGCGATCAAGACCCGCTTCCCGCCCGAGCCGAACGGCTACCTGCACATCGGCCATGCCAAGTCGATCTGCCTGAACTTCGGCCTGGCCGGTGAGTTCAGCGGCGTCTGCAACCTGCGCTTCGACGACACCAACCCGGCCAAGGAAGACCCCGAGTACGTGGCCGCCATCCAGGACGACGTGCGCTGGCTGGGCTTCACCTGGAACGAGCTGCGCCACGCCTCGGATTACTTCCAGACCTATTACCTGGCCGCCGAGAAGCTGATCGAACAGGGCAAGGCCTACGTCTGCGACCTGTCGGCCGATGAAGTGCGTGCCTACCGCGGCACCCTCACCGAGCCGGGCCGCCCGTCGCCGTGGCGCGACCGCAGCGTCGAGGAAAACCTCGACCTGTTCCGCCGTATGCGCGCCGGTGAATTCCCGGACGGCGCGCGCACCGTGCGCGCCAAGATCGACATGGCCAGCGGCAACATCAACCTGCGCGATCCGGCCCTGTACCGCATCAAGCACGTCGAGCACCAGAACACCGGCAACGCGTGGCCGATCTATCCGATGTACGACTTCGCGCATGCACTGGGCGATTCCATCGAGGGCATCACCCACTCGCTGTGCACGCTGGAATTCGAAGACCACCGCCCGCTGTACGACTGGTGCGTGGACAACGTCGATTTCGCCCATGACGATGCGCTGACCCAGCCGCTGGTCGACGCCGGCCTGCCGCGCGAAGCCGCCAAGCCGCGCCAGATCGAGTTCTCGCGCCTGAACATCAACTACACGGTGATGAGCAAGCGCAAGCTGATGGCGCTGGTCACCGAACAGCTGGTGGACGGCTGGGAAGACCCGCGCATGCCGACCCTGCAGGGCCTGCGTCGCCGCGGCTACACCCCGGCGGCGATGCGCCTGTTCGCCGAACGCGTGGGCATCAGCAAGCAGAATTCGCTGATCGATTTCAGCGTGCTTGAAGGCGCGCTGCGGGAGGACCTGGACAGTGCCGCCGCGCGCCGCATGGCCGTCATCGATCCGGTGAAGCTGGTGCTGACCAACCTCGACGAAGGCCACCAAGAGCAGCTGACCTTCAGCAACCACCCCAAGGACGAAAGCTTCGGCAGCCGCCAGGTGCCGTTCGCCCGCGAGCTGTGGATCGACCGCGAAGACTTCGCCGAAGTGCCGCCCAAGGGCTGGAAGCGCCTGGTGCCGGGTGGCGAAGTGCGCCTGCGCGGCGCCGGCATCATCCGCTGCGATGAAGTGATCAAGGATGCCGACGGCACCATCACCGAGCTGCGCGGCTGGCTGGATCCGGAATCGCGCCCGGGCATGGAAGGCGCCAACCGCAAGGTCAAGGGCACCATCCACTGGGTCAGCGCCGTGCACGCCGTGCCGGCCGAGATCCGCCTGTATGACCGCCTGTTCTCGGTGCCGAACCCGGACGACGAGTCGGAAGGCAAGACCTACCGCGACTACCTCAACCCGGATTCGCGCCGCACCGTCACCGGCTACGTCGAACCGGCCGCGGCCAGCGCCACCCCGGAGCAGTCGTTCCAGTTCGAGCGCACCGGCTACTTCGTCGCCGACCGCCGCGACCACACCGAAGCCAAGCCGGTGTTCAACCGCAGCGTGACCCTGCGCGACACCTGGTCGGCCTGATCGGATAGGCGGGCGCCGCAACGGCGCCCGCTCTCGAGCCGCCATGCTGACTGTCCTGTCTTTCCTGTTCTGGCTGCTGACCGGACACGCGGTGCTGGTCTTCTTCGCCGCGCTGCTGCTGATCGGCCTGGTGTCGTGGCGCCGCCGCCGTCCTGGCTTCGCCTTGGTCGTGTTCCCTCTGGCCCTGCTGAACATGATCGTCGGGCAGTTCGCCAATGCGGCCTTCCTCAACCTGGCCGGCGAACCTGGCGAGGCCATCATCGTGCGGGCTGAACAGACCAGCTCGCAGTTGAACGAACAGTACATCTGGCGTTACGAAGTCGTGCTGCATACGTCCGACGGCCGCGATGTCGAAACGGTCATGCATACCGATACGGCAGCCCTGTGGCCGCTGAGCAATGCGATCCGCATCCCGGGCGCCAACCAGCCGTTTGCAGTCAAGTACGTCAACGGTTTTGCCCGCAACTTCGTCATCCTCACCAATGAATCACCGCACGGCATCGCCCAGGCCCGCGCTCGTGCGCGCGAACGGGTAGAGGTTGCCGCGCGCAAGCTGCATTTCAGCCCGGACAACGCCGGGTTCCGCGCCGACTATCGACGCGAGCTGGAGACCTGGCTGCGCGACCACGGCAACGACCCGCAGCAGCAGTCCGAGGCACAGCGCTATCGCGCCGAACTCGACGCCCTGTAGCGCCCGCCCTGCCCGGTGGCTGTGCCCCATCCTGCAAACCAGGTACCTTCGATGACCAAGACCGCCTCTCCCCTCCTGCCGCTGCTGCACCAGGTCCTACTGGGCCGTGACATCGCCTGTGCGCTGGAGGGCCACGAACTGGTACTGGACAGTGGCCTGCGCCTCAGCCCGCATGCGATAGGTGCCGATCCACGCGACAACGGCGGCTGGCAGACCTCCACGGTGATCGAGGCGCGCCATCCGGAGCTGTTCGCCGATGGCCTGTTCGAGTACCAGCACGCCGCCGGCGACAGCCAGCAGGAGGCCGCGCTGTCCGGCTTCGAGAACTGGGTGAGGGTCGACCTGGCCACCCTGCAGGCCGCCATCGGCGCCAATGATGCGCCCGAGCTGCATATGCTGACCCTGCGCTACGGCGCCGAGGAAACCGGAACGCCGCTGGCGCGCGCGGTGGTGCTGGGCCCGCTGGCCCATTACCGCGGCGAGCCCGCCGACGACGCTGCCGCCTGCAGCGAGGACGACCACGGCTCCTGCCCGTGCTGCCTGTTCACCCAGAGCGTGGACGCCTTCAACGACCTGCTGAAGACCCGCCAGTTCCTCGGCATCCGCCTGTTCGCCTCGCGCGATGCGGACGGCCAGTGCGAGGCCGACTGCCGGGTCAACGGCCACGACTTCCCCGCTGCCCTGCCCCTGCTGCGCGCCTACGCCGCACGCTGGCCGCAGGCCGGTCTGGAGTTCCGCAAGCAGTACGTAGTCGTCCGCACCGATCTGGACGACTGAGCAGACACCCCCGGTGCACCCGGCGGCCGCTACACTGCGCGCCGGTTTCCGAACCCGCCGCACCTCTCCATCTTCCACACGAGGCACCCCGCGATGCTGTACGCGCAAGTCCACCTGACCCTACCTGCCTGGATCCACGACCAGATCGACCTGGATCGTCGCTATCCCGGCGATGAGGCCAAGGTCGCGCTGGCCATCGCGCTGTCGCGGCTGAACATCGAGCACGCCAGCGGCGGCCCGTTCGGCGCGGTGGTGTTCGGCCCGGAAGACAAGGTGATCGCCGTCGGCGTGAACCGGGTGATGCCGCATGCAACCTCGCTGGCGCATGCCGAGAACATGGCCTACATGCTGGCCCAGCAGCGCCTGCAGACCCCGCGTCTGAACGCTGTGCTGTCGCCGATCACCCTGGCCACCAGCTCGCAGCCGTGCTGCCAGTGCTACGGCGCAACCGTGTGGGCCGGCATCGACCGCCTGCTGATCGGCGCCAGCGCGGCCGATGTGGAAGAACTGACCCCGTTCGATGAAGGCCCGCTGCCCGCCGACTGGGTCGGCGAGCTCAACAAGCGCGGCATCGAAGTCGTGCAGGGTCTGAACCGTGATGATGCGCGCAGCGTGCTGCGTGTCTATGGAGAGAGTGATGGCGCCCGCTACTGAGGCAGGCATCGGCCTGCTGTGCCTGTGCCGCCAGGGTTTCGAGCCCGAGCTGGCCGGCGAACTGCAGTTCCGCGCCGGCGAAGCCGGTTTTGCCGGCTATGCGCGCACCCAGCGCAATGATGGCTACGTGCTGTTCATGTGCGACGAAGCCGCCGCGCTGGCCCCGCGCCTGCGGTGGCGCGAGCTGATCTTCGCCCGGCAAAAGCTGGTCGTGCTGGCCGAACTGCCGCAGCTGGACCCGGCCGACCGCATCACCCCGATGCTGGAGGTGCTGGCCGATGCGCCGCGCTTCGGCGACCTGTGGGTGGAGCACCCCGATTCGGATGCCGGCAAGCCGCTGTCCGGGCTGGCCCGCGCCTTCGGCAATGCGCTGCGCCCGGCGCTGCGCAAGGCCGGCAAGCTGACCGACAAGCCCAATGCGCGCCTGCCGCGCCTGCACGTGGTGTTCGTCGACGGCACCCATGCCTTCGTCTGCGTGGCCGACCCGGCCGACAGCGCACCGTGGGCGCTGGGCATCCCGCGCCTGAAGCTGCTGCCCGAAGCGCCCTCGCGCTCGGCGCTGAAGCTGGACGAAGCACTGCTGACCCTGCTGACCCCGGAAGAACGCGAACAGCTGGCAAAGCCCGGCATGCGCGCGGCCGACCTCGGCGCCGCACCGGGTGGCTGGACCTGGGTGCTGACCCGCCAGCACATGCACGTGCTGAGCATCGACAACGGCCCGCTGCGCCAGCATGTGCTGGACACCGGTCTGGTCGAGCACCTGCGCGCCGATGGGTTCCACTGGCACCCGGACCAGCCGCTGGACTGGATGGTCTGCGACATGGTCGAGCAGCCGCGCCGCGTGGCCGAGCGCATGGCCACCTGGTTCCGCGAAGGCTGGTGCAGACATGCGATCTTCAACCTGAAGCTGCCGATGAAGAAGCGCTGGGACGAAACCCGGCTGTGCCTGGACCTGTTCCAGGAGCAGGCCGGCAAGCCGCTGGTGGTACGTGCCAAGCAGCTCTACCACGACCGCGAAGAGATCACGGTGCTGGCCTCGCCGCTGCGCTGAGACACGACGCCCGCCGGGCATGCCCGGTGCTACCGGGAATACGACTGCATGCACTTTCGACTGATTCCACTCCTGATGGCCCTGCTGCCGGCGGCTGCGTCGGCGCAGGTGGCCCTGCCCCAACCGGCACAGAGCGCACCGCTGCGTGACGACAGCGGCGTGGTCCGCCAGCAGTCACTGGCCAGTGGCCGGGTGACCGGCAGCGTCGACATCACCGTGCCGCTGGGCGAAACGCCGGTGACGGTGCGCTCGGTCAGCCCGGCCAGCGTGGTCGGGCAGTACCGCATCCACTTCGCCGCGCTGGATGTGGATGGCGATGGTTTCATCAACCGCGACGAGGCACAGGCCAACCCGGCGCTGGCCGATGAATTCACCTCGCTGGACGTGAAGCATCGCGGCAAGCTGGACCGCACCGACCTGGCCGGCTGGCTGATCGACTGATCCGATTCACGCACGCCAACCAAGGTTGGCGACTACCAGCCGCGCGCTCGCCGGGCATGGCCCGGCGCTACCGGCTTAGACGCCGGCCGCGCGCTTCCAGAACGCCTGCACCAGCGGGGGCCACCTGCCGACGCAGCCCAGCGCGCGGCCACGGGCCAGGGTCAGGTGCATTTCGTCGTTGGAGAACAGGCGGTTGATCGCATCGAAGCTGTAGGCGGCAATCTGGTTGTCGCTGCGCCGTTCGCGGGCCCAGCGCTGCAGGCGCTGCGGCGACAGGCGTGGCTGGCCACGGCGTTCGGCCGACGGTGCCAGCCATTGCTGCAGGGCGGCGACATCGCGCAGCCCCAGGTTCACGCCCTGCCCGGCCAGCGGGTGCACCACATGTGCGGCATCGCCCAGCGCCAGCACACGACCGGCCACGTAATGGCGGGCCAGCTGCCGGCGCAGCGGGAACGCCGCGCGCGGCGAGGCCAGGCGCAGTTCGCCCAGGCGCGCGGCGAAGGCACGGGTCAGTTCGCGGTTGAAGGCGGCTTCGTCCAGGGCCAGCACGCGTGCTGCCTCGTCCTCTGGCAGCGTCCAGACAATCGAACTGCGGCGCTCGGCCACCGGTAGCAGGGCCAGCGGCCCGGTGGGCAGGAAGCGCTGCCAGGCCGTGGCCTGGTTCGGCAGTTCGCTGTCCACATAGGCCACCACGCCCCGCTGGTGATAGTCGTGACGCTCGACCTCGATCCCGGCCAGCTGGCGCAGGGTCGATTCGGCACCATCGGCCGCCACGGCCAGCGCGGCATCCAGGCGGCGGCCATCGTCCAGGCGCAGGCGCACGCCGTCTTCGTCCTGCTCCAGCGCTTCCACCCGCGCCGGGCAGTGCAGCTGCACGCCAGCGGCCGGCAGCGCCGCCCACAGGCGGTCCTGCAGCAGGCCGTTCTCGACGATGTAACCCAGCTCGCGACGACCGAAGCGGTCGGCGTCGAACAACAGATCCTCGCCACCGGCCGCATCCCATACCTGCATGCGCCGGTACGGCCAGGCACGGGCCTGGGCGATCGCCGGCCACACGCCAAGGCGCTGCAGCAGCTGCACGTTGTCGGCGGCGAACGCGAACACCCGCAGGTCCGGCTGCGCGGCCTGCCACGGCGACGGCTCGCGGCCTTCGACCAGGGCCACCGAAAGACCGACATCGGCCAGCGCCAGCGCACAGGCCGCACCGACCACGCCACCACCGACGATGGCCGCGTCCAGGCGCATGCGGCGGCTCATGCGGCCTCCCCACGGCACAGGCGCGGCACCTCGCCGCGGAAACCCATCGCGCCGCCGACCAGCATCGACTGCACCGACGCGCGTTGCGCGGCGACCAGGCCCAGGCTGCGCAGCGGCCGCAGCAGCGGCGCCGGGTTGCTGGTCAGCCGGGCCAGGCCACCGGAGAACGCCACCGTCTGCCGACGGTCCTCTTCGCGGCGGGCCACGTAGGCCTGCAGCAGGCCATCGCTGCCGGCATCACCGCCCGCGTCTTCCAGCAGCTCGGCCAGGGTCAGCGCATCGCGCAGGCCCAGATTGAAACCCTGCGCACCCAGCGGGTGGATGGTCTGCGCGGCATTGCCCAGCAGCACCGTGCGCTGCCCGGCCAGCGCGCGCGCCAGCACCTGGATCAGCGGGTAGGCACTGCGCGGACCGGATTCGAGCAGGCGCCCGGCACGCCAGCCCAGCGCGCTCTGCAGGCGCTGCAGCCAGGCGGCATCGTCCAGCGCCATCACCGCCTCGGCCTGGTCACGGGCCACGCCGTGCACGCAGCCGAAGTGGCGGTCACCGCGCGGCAGCAGCGCCGTCGGGCCGGTGTCGGTGAAACGCTCCCAGGCACTGCCGTCGGGCGCGCGCTGGCTGCGCACGCGGGCGACGAACAGGGTCTGCAGGAAATCATGGCGGTCGACCTCAATGCCCAGCGACTCGCGCACGCCGCTGGCGGTACCGTCGGCACCGACCACCAGGCGTGCCTGCAGCACGCGCTCGCCGCTCTCGTCGGCCACGCGCACCTGGCGATGGCCGTCGATCACCTCGCCCAGGCCGAGGAAACGCATCGGCCGATAACGGTGCAGGCGCGGCAGCTCCTGTAGTCGTGCTTCCAGCGCCTGGCCGAAATCGCGCGCCACCACCACCTGGCCGAACCAGGGCCGGTCGTAATCGGCCGCGTCGAGCTGGACCCGGCCGAAATCCCCGGCGCGGCTGACATGGATGCGGCGGATCGGGCCGGGCGCCATTGCCAGCTTCTGCATCACCCCCAGCGCGGTCAGCGCATTGACGGTGGCGGCGGCAAAGCTGAGGTTGCGCTGGTCGAACACCGCCGGCAGTTCGCCGGCCGGGCTGGCCTCGAGCAGGCCCACGTCCAGGCCCAGCCGGTCCAGGGCGATGGCCAGGCTGGCTCCCACCAGACCGCCACCGACGATCAGCACGTCATGTCGTTCACTCATGAGCCAATGATACGCGCTCGCCGCCGGGCCCTGCGCCAACCCGCGCGGCGGGCTAGAATGAAAGCTGAATCCGCTCCGGGCCCGCTGCCATGTCCGACACCGCCAACCGCGCCTTTGTCCTCTCCGTGCTTGTGCTGTTGCTGGCGGCGACCCGGGTCAACCACTTCGCGGCCATCCCAGATGCGTCCTGGGCGGTGTTCTTCATCGGTGGCTTCTATCTGGCGCGCTGGACGCGCTGGGCGTTCCCGCTGCTGATGGTCTTCGCCGTACTGGTGGACTGGATCGTGATCCGCAGCAGCGGCCTGGATTTCTGGCAGCACTACTGCGTCTCGCCCGGCTACTGGCTGCTGCTGCCGGCGTACTTCTCGCTGTGGGCCGGTGGCCTGCTGCTGGGCCGCAACTACCACGGCGCGCACTGGTCGACCCTGGGCAAGGGCGCGCTGCTGCTGGTGGCCTCGGTGGCCCTGTGCCACCTGCTCGCCCAGGGCGGCTTCTACTGGACCACCCGCAACGTGGCCGAGCCGACCGTGGCCGGCTGGGCGCAGAACTACGCGCAGTGGTTCGGCCCCTATCTGCGCACCACGGCCATTTACGTGGCGCTGGCCGCGGCCCTGCAGCTGGCGGTCGAGCAGGTGCTGAAGCTGCAGCAGGCCCGCCGCGACATCCAGCACTGAGCCATCGCATGGGCCATCGTCTTTCGCGCATCTACACCCGTACCGGCGATGACGGCAGCACCGGCCTCGGCGATGGCAGCCGGGTCGGCAAGGACGACCTGCGCGTGGCCTCGTATGGCACGGTGGATGAAGCCAACGCCGCCCTCGGCCTGCTGCTGGCCGCGCCACTGCCCGACGACGTGCGGTCTCTGGTGGTCCACCTGCAGCACCAGTTGTTCGACCTCGGCGCCGAGCTGTGCGTGCCGGGCCATGCCGCCATCCACGCCGCCGACATCTCAGCGCTGGAACAGCAGCTGGATCATTACAACGCCGACCTGCCGATGCTGAAGGAATTCATCCTGCCGGCCGGCGGCGAAGCGGCCGCGCGCTGCCACCTGGCACGCACCATCGTGCGCAGGGCCGAGCGCGAGACCGTCTCCCTGGCGCGGGTGGAAAGCGTGCGCAGCGAAGCCCTGCAGTACCTCAACCGGCTGTCGGACCTGCTGTTCGTGCTGTCGCGGGTGCTGGCCCGTGCCGATGGCCACGGCGAGGCGCTGTGGCAGCCGCAGCACCGGCAGCGCTGACCGCCGATGCTGGTCTATACCCACCCCGCCTGCCTGCAGCACGACCCCGGCCCCGGCCATCCCGAGTGCCCTCAGCGGCTGCAGGTGGTGCTCGATGCCCTGCACCAGGCCTTCCCCGGCCAGCTGGACTGGCGCCAGGCACCGCCGGCCAAGTTCGGTGAACTGAGCCGGGTGCACGACAGCGCCCTGCTCGACTTCGTCCTGCAGCCGCAGACCCTGCCGCTGCGCCAGCTCGACATGGACACCTGGACCTCGCCCGGCTCGGCCAGCGCCGCCGCGCACGCGGCCGGCGCCGGCGTGGCCGCAATCGATGCGGTGATGCTGGGCGAGGACCCGCTGGCGTTCTGCGCGGTGCGCCCGCCCGGCCACCACGCCACCAGCAGCACGGCGATGGGCTTCTGCCTGCTCAACAACATCGCCGTGGCCGCCGCCTACGCGCGCGACCGCCACGGGCTGGAGCGCATCGCGGTGGTGGACTTCGATGTCCACCATGGCAACGGCACCCAGGACATCTTCCAGCACGACGCCCGGGTGTCGTACTACAGCACCCACCAGGCCGGGCTGTTCCCCAATTCGGGCCTGCGCCGCGACCGTGGCGCCGGCAACCTGATGAACATCCTGCTGCCGCCGGGCAGTGGCGGGTTCCGCTTCCGGAATGTCTGGGCCGACGAGATGCTGCCGGCCATCGACGACTTCCGCCCGCAGCTGCTGCTGATATCGGCCGGCTTCGACGCCCACCTGCGCGACCCGCAGGCCGACCTGATGCTGGAAACCGACGATTTCGCCTGGATCACCGCCGAACTGCATGCGCTGGCCCGCCGCCACGCGGCCGGCCGGGTGGTGTCGATGCTGGAGGGCGGCTATGACCTGCAGGCCCTGTCCGAGTGCACCGTGGCCCATGTCCGGGCCCTGCTGGATGGGGCATCCGGGCCACGGGCTGGATGAACCCGAACCGGCAGCGGACGGCAACCTTCATTGCCCCTATGCAGCGGATGGGGCAATCTACCGTCCGTTTTCGCCCGAATCCGAACCGCGTGCGCCGAGCCCTCCGCCTGCTTCCCCTGCCCCTGAGCATCGCCGTCTGCCTTCCCGCGATGGCCGATGACAAGCCGCTCAACTGGGGCCTGTGCCCGGCAACCGAGGTCATTCCCGCCTTTACAGATGCCCCTACCCCGGTCCCCGTACCCGGGCAGGACAAGGCCGCCGCCAGTGCCGAGCGCGAGCAGCAGCCCACCGACATCGAGGGTGACCAGTTGCTGGGCACCACCACGGTGCCGCAGTACCAGGGCAACGTGGCGCTGCGCCGTGGCGACCAGTTCGTCGGTACCGACAAGCTCAGCTTCGACACCGAGAGTGGCAATTACATCGCCGACGGCAATGTGCGCTACCAGGATGCATCGATCCGCATGGTCGCCAAGCGTGCCGAGGGCAACCAGGAAAGCGACACCCACAAGATCACCGACATCCAGTACCAGCTGGTGTCGCGCCGTGGCAACGGCGATGCCGAATCGGTCGACCTGCAGGGCGCCGTCGGCCAGATGCACCGTTCGACCTACACCACCTGCGATCCCTCGCAGCCGGTGTGGAAGCTGTCGGCACCGGAAATCGAAGTGGACAACGACGAGGGCTTCGGCACCGCACGCAATGCCGTGCTGCGCATCGGCAAGGTGCCGGTGCTGTGGGCGCCGTACTTCAAGTTCCCGATCGACGACCGCCGCAAGACCGGCCTGCTGTTCCCGCAGCTGGGCATGTCCGGCCGCAACGGCTTCGATTACGCCCAGCCGATCTACCTGAACCTGGCGCCGAACTACGACGACACGCTGACGCCGCGCTACATGAGCCGGCGCGGTCTGATGCTCGACAATGAGTTCCGCTACCTTTACAACGGCGGCCGCGGCGAACTGCTGACCGCGTACATGCCCAACGACGAACTGCGCGATCGCGACCGCGGCCGGGTGATGTTCAACGGTTACCACAACGTCGACAGCCACTGGCAGGCCCGCGCCAACCTGGCCTGGGTCAGCGACGAGCGCTACATCGAGGACTTCGCCAACCGCCTGGTCGGCGTCACCGCGTCCAACCTGCAGAGCACCATCGGCCTGTACGGCACCGGCCAGGACTGGACCGCCGGCATCATGGCCGATCGCTGGCAGCTGACCGATTACACCCTCAATGAAAGCGCGCTGGCCTACAACCGCCAGCCGCGGCTGTATTTCAACTGGGACAAGTCGCTGCTGCCGTGGCTGGAGACCGGCGTCTACTCCGAGGTCGTCCGCTTCACCCACGACGACATCAACTTCAAATACGACGCCAGCGCCGGCGAAGACCTGCAGTACACGCGCAACGGTCTGCGCCAGACCGACGGCATCGGTGTCAGCGGTGGCTCGCGCCTGGACCTGAAGCCGTACGTTTCGTTCCCGATCAGCGGCGCCGCCTGGTATGTCACCCCGACCCTGGCCTACCGCTACACCGCCTATCAGCTGGACCGCGGCCTGGTGGACGGCGTCAACGGCATCCGTGGCCAGATCCTGCGCTCGCAGGGCATCGACCCGACCACTGCAACACCCGAGCAACTGCGCGGCAACACCTCGCCCAGCCGCAGCATGCCGATCGCCAGCCTCGATGCCGGCCTGTTCTTCGACCGCGACACAAAGATCGGCGGCAAGTCCTTCCTGCAGACCCTGGAGCCGCGCCTGTTCTACCTGCGCACGCCCTACCGCAACCAGGACGAACTGCCCGTATTCGATACGCGTGACTTCACTTTCAGCTGGGGCCAGCTGTTCCGCGATTCGCGCTATACCGGCGCCGACCGCCAGAACGATGCCAACCAGCTGACCTTGGCACTGAGCACCCGCTTCATCGACCAGACCACGGGCAAGGAACGCTTCTCGGCCTCGATCGGCCAGATCCAGTACTTCGACGAGTCGCGGGTGACCGTGACCCCGGGCGGCGCCCCGGTCGAAAAGGGCAAGTCGGCCTGGATCGCCGATTCGAACTACATGATCAACGACCGCTGGACCCTCGGCGCCACCTACCAGTGGGACCCGAAGTACAAGCGCGAGGATCTGGCCAGCGTCCGCGCCCGCTACCTGATGTCCAACGACGGCGTGGTCAACCTGAGCTACCGCTACCGCATCAACGCCGGTGCGGCGGCCAATGCCACCAAGGAAGAGCGCACCCTGCTGGAACAGGCCGACCTGTCGTTCCTGTACCCGCTGAACGAGCGCTGGAGCCTGGTGGGCCGCTATTACTACTCCATCCAGGACAGCAAGCCGCTGGAAATCATCGGTGGCGTGCAGTGGGACAGCTGCTGCCTGGCCGTGCGCGCCGTTGCCCGCCGCTACGTGCGCAACCGCGAGGGTGATCTGAACAACTCCATCCAGCTCGAGTTCGTGCTCAAGGGCCTGAGCTCGCTGGGCCAGGACACGGACCGCACCCTGCGCCGTGCTATCCTCGGGTACAACCGCGACGACCTCTATCTCGTGCCGCCCAGCAACACCGGGGCGAGCCGGGACGACTACGATCCAAACCAGATCCCATGACCAAGAGCTTCCCCGTCCTACTCGCTTCGCTGCTGGCCGTGTCCAGTGTGTCCGCCCCCCTCCAGGTCATCGCCCAGGAGGCCCAGCCGCTGGACCGCATTGCAGCCATCGTCGATGAGGACGTGGTGCTGCAGAGCGAACTGCAGCGCGCGATCGTCAACATCAAGGCCCAGTACGCCGGTCGTGAGAACCAGCTGCCGCCCGACGACGTACTCAGCCGCCAGGTGCTCGAGCGCCTGGTGCTGGTCAAGCTGCAGGTCGCCCGCGCCCAGGGCAGCGGCATCCGCATCAGCGACCAGGAATTGAACCAGGCGATGAACTCGATCGCCCAGCAGAACGGTTCCAACCTGGACGCCCTGCGCCAGCGCCTGGCCAGCGACGGCATCGATTTCGCCGATTTCCGCGCCTCGGTGCGTGACGAGATCACCGTGCAGCGCCTGCGCCAGAGCTTCGCCCAGAGCCGCATCAGCGTCAGCGAAGGCGAGGTTGATGCTGCCCTGAAGCAGCAGGCCACCGTCGGCAACCAGTACCACCTGGCGCACATCCTGGTGGCCCTGCCCGAGGGTGCCACTGCCGAACAGATCTCCACCGGCCAGAAGAAGGCCGATGGCGTGAAGGCACTGCTGGACAAGGGTGAGCTGGACTTCAACGCCGCCGCCGTCCGCTATTCCGACAGCCCCAACGCGCTGGAAGGCGGCGATCTGGGCTGGCGCAGCCTGGATGAGATCCCGGCCGCCTTCGCGCAGATGATGCAGCAGATGAAGGCCGGCGATGTGGTCGGTCCGATCCGTGGCCCGAGCGGCTTCCAGCTGCTGAAGCTGGTCGAGGTGCGCGATGCCAACGCCGCCACCGGCGACCACACCGTCACCGAGTACCACGGCCGCCACATCCTGGTGCGCGTGGACGACAACCAGACCGACGCGGCCGCCAAGGCCAAGATCGACACCCTGCGTGCCCGCATTGCGGGTGGTGCCGACTTCCAGGCCGTGGCCAAGGAATCGTCGGAAGACAACAACAGCAAGGGCCAGGGCGGCGATCTGGGCTGGTTCCCGGCCGATGCCTTCGGTCCGGCGTTCGGCCAGCAGGTCGAAGGCATCCAGGACGGCGGCGTCAGCCAGCCGTTCCGTACCGATGCCGGCTGGCACATCGTGCAGCGCGTTGCCACGCGCCAGACCGACGTGACCAGCGACAACCAGCGTGCCCAGGTCCGCGAGACCATCGGCCGCCGCAAGCTGGAAGACGAATACAACCGCTTCCTGCAGGAACTGCGTGGCGAAGCCTACGTCAGCTTCCGCAGTGGCGACCGCGCGGAGAACACCGCGACGCCGCAGCAGCCCTGACCGATGCGCCCCGAGCTCGCTCTGGTACCGGGCGAGCCGGCGGGGATCGGCCCGGAGCTGTGCGTCCGCCTTGTCCAGCAGCCGCGTGATGATTGCCGGCTGCTGGCCTTCGCCGACCCGGATACCCTGCGCGCGGCCGCGGCCGCGCTGAAGCTGCCCCTGCAGCTGCTGCCTGAGGATGCCGAGGCCCGCCTGCCCGGCGACCTGCGTCTGCGCGCCCTGCCCAACACCACCCCCAGCCACTTCGGCCAGACCGATCCCGCCAACGCGGGCGCGGTGGTCCGTGCGTTGCTGGCGGCCGGCCAGGCCTGCCTGTCCGGCGAGCTGCAGGGCGTGGTCACCGGCCCGGTGCACAAGGCGGTGATCAACCAGGGCGGCATCGCCTACAGCGGCACCACCGAACTGCTGGCCGACCAGGCCGGGGTGAAGGTGGTGATGATGCTGGCCAACGACATCGTGCGTGTGGCCCTGGCCACCACCCACCTGCCGCTGCGCGAGGTGGCCGATGCGATCACCACGCCCAGTCTGGAACACACCCTGCGCACCGTGCATGCCGCGCTGCGCCGCGAGTTCGGCCTGCCTGCGCCACGCATCGCCGTGCTCGGGCTGAACCCGCATGCCGGCGAAGACGGCCACCTCGGCCGCGAGGAGCTGGACCTGGTCATCCCCCTGCTGCAGCGCCTGCGCGCGGAGGGCATGGAACTGGTCGGGCCGCTGCCGGCCGATACCGCCTTCCTGCCGGCCAAGCTGGCCGGCTTCGACACCGTGCTGGCCATGTACCACGACCAGGGCCTGCCGGTGTTGAAGTATTCCGGCTTCGAACAGGCCGTGAACCTGACCCTGGGCCTGCCCTACCCGCGCGTGGCCGTCGACCACGGCACCGCGCTGGAGCTGGCCGGGCGTGGCATCGCCGATCCTTCCAGCCTGCAGGCCGCAACGACGCTGTGTGCGCGGCTGGCCCGGCAACGTACACTGAGCGCATGAATTCCCCGCATTCCCCCTCCGGCCCGGTGTTCACCGCCCCGGCCAAGAAGCAGCTTGGCCAGCATTTCCTGGCCGACCGCCACTACATCGACAAGATCGTAATGGCGGTCAATCCCAAGGACGGTGACCGTCTGGTCGAGATCGGCCCTGGCCAGGGCGCGATCACCCTGCCCCTGCTGCGCGTGCACCCGAAGCTGACGGTGATCGAGTTCGACCGCGACCTGATCGCGCCGCTCACCGCCGCCGCCGAACCGCTGGGCGACCTGACCATCGTCCAGGGCGACGTGCTGCGCGTGGATTTCACCGCGCTGGCCGCCGGCGAGCCGATCCGCCTGGTCGGCAACCTGCCCTACAACATCTCCTCGCCCATCCTGTTCCACGCACTGGAGCACGCCGCGGTGGTCCGCGACATGCACTTCATGCTGCAGAAGGAAGTGGTGGACCGCATGGCTGCCGCCCCGGCCAGCAAGGTCTATGGCCGCCTCAGCGTGATGCTGCAGGCGTACTGCCAGGTGACCTCGCTGTTCGTGGTGCCGCCGGGCGCGTTCCGGCCGCCGCCGAAGGTCGACTCGGCCGTGGTGCGGCTGGTGCCGCGTGACCCGGCCAGCGTCAACATCAACGACCACAAGCGCTTTGCCGACGTGGTCAAGGCCGCCTTCGGGCAGCGCCGCAAGACCCTGCGCAATGCGCTCAACAACGTCGTCACGGCCGAGCAGTTCGCGGCCGCCGGCGTGCGCCCCGATGCCCGTGCAGAACAGCTGGATGTGGCTGAATTCATCGCTTTGGCCAATGCCACCTGATTACACTGCCGGTATGGAAGACGCTGACGTTTACGCCATTACTGTCGAGGTTGCTCCGCGCTTCCTCGACGACCAATCCGCGCCGGAACACGGCCGCTATGCGTTCGCCTATACGATCCGCATCCACAACCAGGGGCGCGTCGCCGCGCGCCTGGTCGCCCGCCACTGGCGCATCACCGATGCCAACGGCCGTGTCGAGCATGTCGATGGCGACGGGGTGATCGGCGAACAGCCGCGCCTGCGCCCGGGTGAAGACTTCCGTTACACCTCGGGTGTCATGCTGGGGACCGACCACGGGACCATGCAGGGCCACTACGACATGGTTGCCGATGACGGCACCGAATTCGCCGCGCCGGTCGCACCTTTCGTGCTGGCCGTGCCGCGTACCCTGCACTGACACGGAGGCCGGACGATGAGTGTATGGGCGATCGGCGACCTGCAGGGCTGCTACGACGTTACCCAGCGACTGCTGGAAAAGATCCGCTTCGACCCGGCGCAGGACACCCTGTGGTTCTGCGGCGATCTGGTGAACCGCGGCGGACAGTCGCTGGAAACCCTGCGCCTGGTGCATTCGCTGCGCGAGCACAGCGTGGTGGTGCTGGGCAACCATGACCTCTCGCTGCTGGCCGTCGGTGCGCGCACCGAAGAGGAACAGCGCAAGGTCAACCCGGACCTGCTGCGCATCGTGCAGGCCGAGGACCGCGACCAGCTGCTGGACTGGCTGCGCCTGCAGAAGCTGGTGCACGTGGACCGCGAGCTGGGCTGGATGATGGTGCATGCCGGCCTGGCGCCGAAGTGGACCACGCAGATGGCCGAGAAGCACGCCGCCGAGGTGGAAGTGCAGCTGCATGGCGCCGGCTACCGCAAGCTGTTCCGCAACATGTACGGCGACAAGCCGAGCTGGGCACCGAACCTGTCCGGCTACGACCGCTCGCGGGCGATCATCAATGTGCTCACCCGCATGCGCTACTGCACCCCGCGTGGGCGCATCGGCATCGAGGACAAGGGCACGCCGGGTACGCAGGAACAGGGGCTGTATCCCTGGTTCGAAGTACCGGGCCGGGTGGAGCGTGACCTGAAGGTGGTCTGTGGCCACTGGTCGGCGCTGGGCCTGACCATCACCCAGGGCGTGCATGCCATCGACACCGGTGCGGTGTGGGGCGGCAAGCTCACCGCCATCCAGCTCGACACCGACGAACTGCGCGTGGTGCAGGTACCCGGCCGGGATGTGCCGGCACCGGTAGCCAATGCCCGCCCGCCGGCACGACCGGCGCGCGAGCGGCCGGCCGCTGCCGCGCAGGACAAGGACAAGGAAGCGGCCGCAGCACCTGCCGCCAGCCGTGGCCCGCGTCGTCGCCGTCGCCGTGGTGGCGGTGGTGGTGGCGGCAACGGCAACAGCGCGCCGCCGCAGGGCTGATACGTTCAACGCTGTTTTGTAGAGTCGAGCCATGCTCGACTGCGGCGTCGGCAACAGCAGTCGAGCATGGCTCGACTCTACAGACAGCGACGGTCAGCGACGCACGTAGTGTACGAACCGGAACGCGTACGCGTGGCGCGCATCGGCCGGATGCGGCTCGCTGCTGGTTTCCTCCCAGACGCCCGGATCCACCTCGGGGAAATGGGTGTCGGCCGGTACGTCGGCATCCACCCAGGTCAGGTACAGGTCGCCGGTCTGGTCCAGCAGCTGGCGGAAGATCTCGCCGCCGCCGATGATGCACAGCTCGCTGGCGCCCTCGCCTTCGGCAATGGCCTTTGCTTCATCCAGCGACGCCACCGCACGCATACCCTCGAACGGCACCTGGCCGCTGCGGGTCAGCACCAGGTTGGTCCGCCCCGGCAGCACGCGGCCGATCGATTCGGCAGTCTTGCGGCCCATCAGGATCGGCTTGCCCAGGGTGAGCGCCTTGAAGTGCTTGAAGTCGTCCGGCAGGTGCCAGGGCATCGCGTTGCCCTGGCCGATGCCACGGTTGCGGTCCAGCGCCACGATCATCGAGAGTTTCATCCGAGCACCCCTGTCAGCTGGCATCGATCTGCAGGCGCTGGCAGGCATCCTTCGCCACCTGCGCGGCCTGGAATGCAGCAGCCAGTGCTGGCGTGGCGGGAGCGTTCTCATCCATTGCAGCAAACACCTTCTGCTTCTGCGCGTCGTCGATCTCCTGCAGGCCCGGCCCGGACATCACCTGCCGGTACAGCCCGCCGGGGTCGGTGTCCGCGTCGGCACTCTGCGCAAGGAAGGCCTTCAATTCCTCGGCGGAATACACCGCCGCGAGCTGCTTGTCCATGGCTGCCAGGTACGCCGGCTCTTCGATGCCCGACCTCACCTGTGCGGCCATTGCCGCGTACAGGGTCGTCACTGCCTCGCCCATCTGCGCCTGGCAACCGGCCGGCGAATCCTTGACCAGGCTCTGCCCAGCGCCGCCGTTCATCGCCTCGGTGATGGCCTGTATCTCTTCCTGCACATGCCGGTGCACGATCTGCGCATTGACCTGCCGGGCCAGCGCCAGCGTATCCGCCGGGGCAGCCTGCGCCATGGCCGGCAACAGGCCCGCCAGCACCAGCAGCGCCGGTGCAGACATACGCCGCGTCATACCGCCACCGGCGCCTTGATCGCCGGGTGCGGGTCGTAGCCATCAATGCGGATGTCGTGGAACTGGAAGCCGAACAGGTCGCTCACCTCCGGGTTCAACCACAGCTTGGGCAGCGTGCGCGGTTCACGCGACAGCTGCTCGCGCGCCTGCTCGTAATGGTTCGAATACAGGTGCGCATCGCCCAGGGTGTGCACGAAATCGCCCACGCCCAGGCCGGTGGCCTGCGCCACCATGTGGGTCAGCAGCGCGTAGCTGGCAATGTTGAACGGCACGCCGAGGAAGATGTCGCCGCTGCGCTGGTACAGCTGGCAGCTGAGCTTGCCGTCCACCACGTAGAACTGGAACAGGTTGTGGCACGGCATCAGCGCCATCTGCGAAAGCTCGCCCACGTTCCAGGCGCTGACCACCAGCCGGCGCGAATCGGGGTTGCGCTTGATCTCGTCCACCAGCCACTGCATCTGGTCGATCTCGCGACCATCGGCGGTGGCCCAGCTGCGCCACTGCTTGCCGTAGACCGGGCCGAGGTCGCCGTTCTCGTCGGCCCACTCGTCCCAGATGCGCACCTGGTTGTCCTTCAGGTAGCCGATGTTGGTATCGCCCTTCAGGAACCACAGCAGCTCGTGGATGATCGAGCGCAGATGCAGCTTCTTGGTGGTGACCAGCGGGAAGCCTTCGTTGAGGTCGAAGCGCATCTGCCAGCCGAACACGCTGCGCGTGCCGGTGCCGGTGCGGTCGCTCTTCTCGGTGCCGTGCTCGAGCACATGCGAGAGCAGGTCGAGGTAGGCCTTCATGCCTTGCCCTCCGCGGCCACCATCGGCTGCGGCTGCAGCACCGGTGCGCGGCGCGACAGGGCCAGCAGCACCAGCCCGAAGGCGATGAGCGGCACGCACAGGATCTGGCCCTTGGTCAGCCAGCCGAAGGCCATGTAGATGCCGTTGTCGGGCATGCGCACGAACTCGACCGCGAAGCGGAAGATGCCGTACAGCAGGGCGAACAGGCCACCGATCAGGTAGCGGTGGCGCGGTTTGGCCGACACCGCCCACAGCACCACGAACATCACCAGGCCTTCCAGCGCCGCTTCATACAGCTGCGAGGGATGGCGGGCGTACTGGTTCAGCGCGCCGGTGGCGAACTGCGCCTGCAGAGTGGCGGTGTCAAGCTGGTTCAGCGGGGCCGGCAGGCCGGACGGGAACACCACGCCCCAGCTGCCATCGGTGTACTTGCCCCACAGCTCTGCGCCGATGAAGTTGCCGATGCGGCCGAAGCCCAGCCCAAGCGGCACCAGCGGCGCCATGAAATCCATGGTGTCGAAGAAGTGCAGCGCGTGCTTGCGCGACCACCACCAGCAGGCGGCGATGACGCCGAGCAGGCCGCCGTGGAAGCTCATGCCGCCATCCCACACCTTGAACAGCAGCAGCGGGTTGTGCAGGAAGTCGCCCAGCGCGTAGAACAGCATGTAGCCGATGCGCCCGCCCAGCACCACGCCGAGCATGGCGTAGAACAGCAGGTCGGAGAAACCGTTGGCATCGACGCCCGGCAGGCGGCCCTCGGCGATGCGCTTGCGGCCCAGCAGCCAGGCCGCGGTGAAGCCCAGCAGGTACATGATGCCGTACCAGTGCACCTTGATCGGCCCCAGCGAAAGGGCGATGGGGTCGATGTCGTGGAAATAGATCATGGAAGCTGCCTTGCGGGAGTACGGGTATTTTACGGCTCAACCCAGGATCTGCGGGGTGTCGGGCAGGCCGTCATCATCGGACCGCGTGGCCGCCGGGAAGTGCCCTTCCACCAGCGCGGAGACTTCATCGATGGCGCTGCGCAGCGCCTCGGCCGGGTTGGCCCCGCGCAGGCCCTCGCGCAGGTGGGTGCAGACCCGCTGCCACTGCGCTGGACTGACCCGGCCGTGCAGGCCGCGGTCAGCCACGATCTCGATGGCGTGGTCGGCCAGCAGCAGGTAGATCAGCACGCCGTTGTTGTGGTGGGTGTCCCAGGTGCGGAGCTGGGCGAAGGCCTGCTCGGCCGCCTGCCGCGGGGTCGTGCCCCGCCACAGCGCGTGCAGCGGCAGGTCCGCCTCCACCGCGAACATGACCTGGCCGCCATGGCGTGCCTCGCCGGCGGCAATGGCCTCGGTGATGGCCTGCAGGGTGTCCGGCGGGAAGGCCCGCCGCACCGAGGGCGCGACCACATGTCGGAGCAGGCGCCGGATCATCACCAG
>NZ_QETL01000069.1:0-21425 GCF_003105135.1 Stenotrophomonas sp. SPM
GCCCTGGTCGCGGTGATGCGCAAGATGCTGGTGATCCTCAACGCCCGCAAGCGGGACGCGGAGGCCCAGATGGCCTCCGCCTAACAAGACAGTTGCTACAGGGGTTCCCTGGCGCCGGGATCAGCGCGCGGCGACGAACGCGGCAACGGCCGCGCGCAGTCGCTTGAGGCCTTCAGCCACTTCTTCGTCGGTGATGTTCAGCGACGGCACGAAGCGCAGCACGTCCGGGCCGGCCTGCAGGGTCAGCAGGCCCTGGTCGGCGGCGTGGTCGAGGATCGCACCGGCCTGGCCGGCAAAGGCCGGGCTCAGCACCGCGCCCAGCATCAGGCCGCGGCCACGCACGCCACTGAACACGCCGAACTCTTCGCTGATGCGGTCAAAGCCATCGCGCAGCGCCTTCGACTGGCGGCTGACGTTGGCGGCGATTTCCGGCGAGGCCAACTTGCGCAGGGCCACGCGGGCGACGGCCGCGGCCAGCGGGTTGCCACCGAAAGTGGTGCCGTGGGCGCCGAACTGCATGGTTTCGGCCACCTTCGGGCCGGCCAGCATCGCGCCGATCGGGAAGCCGCCGCCGAGCGCCTTGGCCAGGGTGACCATGTCCGGCACCACGTCATCCTGCCAGTGCGCGAACAGGGTGCCGGTGCGGCCCATGCCGGCCTGGATCTCGTCCAGCACCAGCAGGGCGTCGTGCTGGTCGCACAGCTCGCGCACGCGCTTGAGGAAACCGGACCTGGCCGGCATCACGCCGCCCTCGCCCTGCACCGGCTCGAGCATGACCGCAGCAACGTCGCCGGCGGCCATCGCGGTTTCCAGCTGCACCTCATCGTTGAAGTCGATGTAGCGGAAACCACCGGGCAGCGGCTCGTAGCCTTCCTGGTACTTCGGCTGGGCGGTGGCGGTGACCGCGCCCATGGTGCGGCCGTGGAAGCTGCCGCGGAAGGTGATGATGACGCGCTTGTCGGCCGGGCGCCCCTTGCTGGAGGCCCACTTGCGGACCATCTTGATCGCCACTTCATTGGCTTCGGCGCCGGAATTGCACAGGAACACGCGCTCGGCGAAGCGGCTGGCCTGCACCAGCTCTTCGGCCAGGTGCAGCGGCGGCGCGCTGTAGAAGACGTTGCTGGTGTGCCACAGCTTGCCGGCCTGCTCGACCAGCGCAGCCACCAGGTCCGGGTCGTTATGGCCCAGGCCGCACACGGCGATGCCGGCGGCCAGGTCGATGAACTCGCGGCCCTGGCTGTCCCATACGCGGGCGCCCTGGCCTCGCTCCAACACCACCTGGCGGGGCTTGTACACCGGCAGGTAGTAGTGCGACAGGGAGATCAACGGATCGGTAGCGGCGGTCATGGCAGTGGAGTGGGTTCAGGAACCCCCATTCTCGCCCCCCCAGCCCCTGCGGCACAATGTGCGGATGCGCCCGTTTTCCGCCCCCCAGCTGAACCCCGCCACCGCTTCCGGCTGGCGCCGGACCTGGTTCGACATCATCTACCGCCACGACACCCGGCCGTCGCGCAATTTCGACCTGATTCTGGTGGTGGCGATCATCGCCAGCATCCTGGTGGTGATGATCGACAGCGTGCAGCACCTGCACGTGGCGTGGTCGGACTGGCTGTACGTCATCGAGTGGGGCTTCACCGCCCTGTTCACGATCGAGTACCTGCTGCGCCTGGCGGTGGTGAAGCGGCCACTGCGCTATGCGGTCAGCGTCTGGGGCATCATCGACCTGCTGTCGATACTGCCCGCCTACCTGTCGCTGTTCATCCCCGGCGCGCAGAGCCTGCTGGTGGTGCGCGCGCTGCGCATGCTGCGGGTGTTCCGCATCCTCAAGCTGACCCGCTACATCGAGGAAAGCGGCATCCTTCTGCAGTCGTTGTGGCGCAGCCGGCGCAAGATCCTGCTGTTCCTGTTCACGGTCATTACCATCACGATCATCGCCGGCACCCTGATGTACATCATCGAGGGCCCGGCGCATGGATTCAGCAATATCCCGGCCAGCATGTACTGGGCGGTGGTGACCATGGCCACCGTCGGCTTCGGCGACATCGTGCCGCAGACCGTGCTCGGCCGTTTCGTCACCTCGGTGCTGATCCTGATCGGTTACAGCATCATCGCCGTGCCCACCGGCATCTACACCGCCGAACTGGCCAACACCATGCGCGATGCCGAGATGGCCGCGCGCCGGGATGCACGTGGCTGCCCGCAGTGCGGGCTGGAAGGCCACGAGCCCGACGCGCGCCATTGCCGCCGGTGCGGCAGTGCCCTGCCGGATATCTTCAACACGTAGATTCGCGGCGCCCAGAGCCAGTAGATCCACGCCATGCGTCGATGAGCACCGGCACAGTGCGGACCAACGGTCCGCACCCACCAGAGTCAGAATCCGTCAATGCATGCGGTTGCTGGTGGTGACCAGGTCATTGTATGCGTCCAGGATGTCCGACTGCGCGCCTTCCGGGGCCGAGGTGAGCCAGCTGCCCGAAGCCTTGCGCTCGGCGGCCAGGCCTTCGGCGCTGATCGGCTTGCCCTGCTCGATGCGTTCGATGCCACGGCCGGCCTTGCGGACCAGCATGTCGGCCGAGCGCTGCACATGGCCCCACATCGCGTCGTCCTTGCCGATGCCGGCGGCCTGCATCTCCTTCACCAGCGCCTCGTAATCCGCCAGGCGCGTGCGCAGCGCGGCGACGTCCGGCTTTTCGTCCTGGAAGGCCACCGCAAGCTGCTTGCCATCGCCCACCAAGCGCAGGTGGTAGTACGCCGGCGAACGGCCTTCGCTCTCTTCGATCTGCTTCAGCTGCGCGGCACGGCGGTCTTCCTCGTTCTTTTCCAGCGCCACGTCCAGTGCGTCGCTGGCCTTGAAGAAGGCCGCATAGGCCTGCATCAGCGGTGCGTGCTGGCCGCGCATGCCTTCGCCGCCATCGCGACGGAACTCCTCGCGGCTGAAGTAGCCATCGGCCTGTTCGATCTTCGCGTACAGGGCCTGGAAGGCCTGCTGGTAGTCACGCACCGGCGCATCCAACGGCGTTGCCGGCGTCATCGCCAGCGCGTCGGTCAGCGGCTGGCCGCAGTACTCCACACGGTGCGACAGCACCTTGCCCGGCGAGCGTGGCTGCGCTTCCTTGCCGGTCGGACCGGCCTCGACATCCTTGATCCAGCCGGTGTAGGTCTCGAAGCCCTCGTGGATGGGCTGTTCGACGCCGTTGTAGCACTCGATGTAGGCGTTGACCTTGGCCAGGCTGGGATCAGCCACCGACAGGCCGTTGGACTTGTTGCAGCCGGCCAGACCGGCCACGGCGCCCAGCAGCAGCACCGGCAGTACACGTACGGAAGCGTTCACTTCGGTTCCTCGCATGCAGAAAACAGGGCGCATTACTGCCGGTTGCTCTGGAAGACCAGCGCGTTGTATTCCTGCATCAGCTTGCCTGGCGAGCCCTGCGGCGCCATCGACGGCGAGTCGAGCATGCCGCGCTCAAACTGGCTGTAGGCCCTTTTCTCGCTGACACGCTGCAGTCGTTCCTTGCCTTGGCGGCGGAAGTTTTCCGCCTCGCGCTCGAAGCCTTCCCAATCGGATTTGCCGGGCTCCTGATCCGCCACCTTGGCATGCGCTTCGTCCGAAATGCGGTTGAAGGCGTCCAGACGCTCCTGCGCCTTGGCCGTGTCGAACGCATCCTGCGTCATCAGTTCGACGATAGCTTTGGCTTCCAGCATCATCGCCAGGCGGTAGTACTCGCGGGTGCGGCCCTCGGCCTGCTCCAGCACCTTCAGCTGCTCACGCTGCGCGGCATCGTTCTGGCGTTCAAGCTCAGCGTTGAACTGCTCGCTCGCTGCGACAAACTGCTTGAACGCGGCCATCAGCGGGCCGTGCATCTGCTTGGCCTTGGCAAACTGGTCGTCTTCGTAATCCTGCCGCTCGTAGTAGTCGTGGGCCTCCTTGCTGACCGGCGCCAGCGCCTTCAGCGCCTGCTGGTAGCGGCTGGCGGCGGCATCGAGCTCGGTCAGTGCAGGCTTGGCCGCGATCGCCTCCGTCACCGGTGCATCGCACTGCTTCATGTCGTAATCGCTGATCTCGAAGGGCCCGTAGATGCTCGATTCGCGGCCCGTCGGGCCTGCGTCGACATCCTTGATCCAACGCGTATAGGACTGGATGCTGTCACGCGTTTTTGAATCCAGTGCGTTGAAACAGCCGATGTAGGCGTTGAGCTTGGCGGTCAGCTGCTGCTGCGCGTCCACGGCAGCCGTCGCAGCGCGCTGCTCGGCCGAGCCCGACGTGGCCGGGTCGCCGGCAGGTGTATTGCCGCAGGCAGACAGGGCAAGCGCGAGCGCAGCAGCCAGCGCGGTGGAAGAAAGAATACGGGGCATGCGGGCCTTCCTTGAAAACGATTACAGCCGCGTATTCTAACCGAGCCCGCCGTGATGGCCGGCTCAATCCCGTAGCCTTTTCTACCGCAGTCAGTCGAGGAACAGATCCGGCAGCAGCGGCCGCGACGCGTCCACGGCGTAGCGGGAGAGATCGGTCACCCCGGCTTCGGCCAGCACCTCGTCATCGATCAGGAAGCGGCCGTGGAAACCGGCGGCCTCGCGCACCAGCACCGCGTGCGCGGCGTCGGCCATGATCTGCGGCGTACGGCAGCCGGCCGCATCCACACCGGGGATCATGTTGATCGCATCGGTGGCGATGACCGTACGCGGCCACAGCGCATTGATCGCCACGCCCTGCGGGCCGAATTCCGCAGCCAGGCCGAGGGTGACGAAGCTCATGCCCATCTTGGCCAGCGTGTAGCCGGTATGCGGGCCCCACCACTTCGGTGCCAGGCTGGGCGGCGGGGCCAGGGTGAGGATGTGCGGATTGGGCGCCTGCAGCAGGTACGGCAGGCAGGCTTGCGCGCACAGGAAACTGCCGCGCGAATTGACCTGCTGCATCAGGTCGAACCGCTTCATCGGTGTGTCCAGCGCGCCGCGCAGCCAGATCGCGCTGGCATTGTTGATGAGGATGTCGATGCCGCCGAAGGTATCCACCGTCGCGGCCACGGCCGCCTTCACCTGCTCCTCTTCGCGGATGTCGCACTTCAGCGCCAGGCCTTGGCCGCCGGCCGCGGTCACGGCTTCGGCGGCGCTGTGGATGGTGCCCGGCAGCTTCGGGTTGGGCACCGACGACTTCGCGGCGATGGCCACGTTGGCACCGTCGCGCGCGGCGCGCAGTGCGATGGCCAGCCCGATGCCACGCGAGGCACCGGTGATGAAAAGGGTTTTGCCCTGCAGACTGCCCACGTTCCACACTCCAGCGTATGCCATGAGCCGCCAGTATGCCGCGCCGACGCGGAGTTCACCGCGCGTTGACGATACTGATGCCCCGGTCACACGCACGAGGTTTACGCCATGCGCCGTTCCCGCCTGCTGCTGCCTGCCCTGGGCCTGGCCCTGCTCACCGCCTGCCAAGGCCGTTCGCCGGAACCCGGCACCGAACCCGCCACCGGCGATGCGCCTGCCGCCAACAAGGCCGCCGATGGCTCACTGCGCTGGAGCGAGTCGGTGGTCTGGGATGGCGACCTCAACGCATGCCGCCAAGGTGAGAACAGTGCAACGCGCGCGTGCCTGGCTGAAACGATGAAGTCCGCCGGCGCCAGCGCCGATGCCGTCGCCGCTGCCGAGCAGTTGTCCACCGGCGGCGAGCTGGCCTATGTGACGGCCTGGCATGAACACGATGGCCTGGGCGTGGCCACGGTGGAGTATCCGTTCCGCGCCAACACCAACGAAGGCACGCGACTGGTGGACGCCGCTGGCAAGCGCATCGATGTCGACGCGGTGCAGCTGGACGACACCCTGCGCGCCGACCCGGGGGTACAGGCGGTGCTGGCCGCGCACCCACAGGCCACGCCGTTCGCACCCGCGCAGTCTGCCGGTACCGCACCGCTCGATGGCGGCGGCATTCGCCTGCTGTACCGCACGCCGCTGCGCGACTGCCATGCCTGCCCGGATGTCGGCCAGCTGCAGATCGGCTATGACTTCGACGGCAAGCGCAATTTCATCGGCCAGCAGGTGGTGCCGACGGCGCCGTAGTGCTGCAACGCCGCGTGCCCGCCGGGCATGGCCCGGCGGCGGGGCATTGAATCAACAGTACGCCTGCACCTGCTTCTTCAGAAGATGCGGCACGATCCATCGATGCACCGGCGCCACCGGAAGCATGTATACCCTGCCAAACGCATTGTAGGTATGCACGACGGTGGCCACTTGCAGCACGTCGCCCTGCCACTGCAGGGCCAGCTGCACGCGGAGGTGGCGGTCGTTGTCTTCCAGCACGATGGCGTCCTCATCCAGCGACTGCAGGGTGAAGATGCCCAGCCGCTGGCCCGGTCGCGGCGCGGCGGTGTCCTGCACGGCGCGCAACGAACCCAGGTCCTTCATGCCGAGCAGGCGCATGCCGCGGTTGCGCAGCGCCATCAGGCCATCGAACCAGCCAGGAATGGTCGCTGCCACATCGCGGTATGCCTGCAACGCGCTGCGGCCGTTGCGACGGGTATGGGCCTGGCAGGCATGCACGAAGCTGGCGCCGGGCAGCTGCGCACGCAGCACGCTGGCCGCGCTCGGCGGGCCGGTCACCACCTGCGCGGCGGTCACGGCTTCGGTCCCTGCCCTTCGTTGTCTTCCCAATGCAGGATGCGGCGGGTGACGAAGCGGTAGACCGGCTTGCCGGTGGCGAACCACAGCTCGCGCACCCACGAGGTGCGCTTGAGCACGCGCTTCTCCACCGGGGTAAGCGATTCGCGGCAGTACATGCGCTTGTGCTTGAGCAGGTGGCGCAGGTCTTCGCGGGCCAGCAGGCGCATCCAGCGCGAACGCGGGTTGCCGATCACCGCCAGCTGGAAATCAATCAGCGCCGGGCGGCCGTCCTCGGTCACCAGCCAGTTGGCTTCCTTGGCCAGATCGTTATGCGCCACGCCGCGCCGGTGCAGCTGCTGCAGCAGCCGGCGCGCGGCACGGAACCAAGCCAGGTCGCCACGCGGCGGGCGCTGGTACATGGCATCGCCGGCCATGAAGCTGCGGTCGAGGTGGCGGCCATCCCAGTCCAGCAGCTGCGGCACGTCGGCCATGCCCTCGATGTGTCGCAGCGCGCGTGCTTCGCGACGGGCCAGCCACCACGCCGGCACGCGCAGCCACAGCGGCGTTGCGCCCAGGTCGCGGCGTACGAAGGGGCCATGCGGCCCCTGCACGAGCAGGATGCGGCCGAAGCTGTCGGCCTTCAGGGCATGCGTTGGAGCGTCGGTCGAGTGCGGCATGCGCCCATTCTAGGCGATGGCGCTGGTTGCAAACGGTCACCAAGCCGCTGGGAACCAGTCACCTTCACGCCTCTATAATCGGGCAATGGACTCTTCATGGATCGACGCCACCCTCGCGTGGATTGCCGCTCATCCCGTACTCGCGGGCGCGGTTATTTTTCTGATCGCCTTCTGCGATGCGGTCATCATTCTCGGCGCCATCGTGCCGGCGCTGCCCCTGCTGTTCGCGGTGGGCGTGTTCATCGGCCTGGGGCAGATCTCCGGACCGTATGCCGTGGCCGCGGCGGCGCTGGGTGCGTTTGCCGGTGATGGCATCAGTTACTGGATCGGCCGCCGCTGGGGCGACCGCCTGCGCGGGGTCTGGCCGTTCAGCCGCTACCCGCAGCTGCTGGACCGCGGCGAGAACCTGTTCCGCCGCAATGCCTTCAAGAGCATCCTGATCGCGCGCTATGTGGGCGCCATCCGTCCGTTCGTGCCCGCCATCGCCGGCATGCTGAAGATGCCGGCCAGCCGCTACGTGCAGGCCAGTGGCATCGCAAGCCTGTCGTGGGCGGTGCTGTTCCTGGCCCCCGGCTGGATCCTTGGCGAGGCCTATGACGCCGTCGCCGCGGTCGCCGGGCGCCTGGTGGTGGTGGTTGGCCTGCTGGTGGTCATCCTCGGCCTGGTCTGGGCCATCGTGCTGTACGGCTATCGCTGGTCGGCCGCGCGCATGGACCACTGGCTGGCGCGCCTGCTGGACTGGTCCAACCGCCACCCCACGCTGGGCCGCTACACGGTCGGCGTGCTCGATCCGAAGCGCCGTGAATCGGTGCCGCTGGCGATGCTGGCGCTGATGCTGCTGTTGCTGGGCTGGGGCTGGTTCGCGCTGCTGACCGTGGTGGTCGCCCATGGCGAACCGCTGGCCATCGACCTGCTGGTGCACCAGGCCATGCTGGCCCTGCGCAACCCGCTGGCCGACTACCCGATGGCCGCACTGGCCTCGCTGGGCGCGTGGCAGGTGCTGATGCCGGCTACCGCCGCGGCCATGGGCTACCTGGTCTGGCGCCGGCGCTGGATGGCGGCCGCGCACTGGCTGGCTGCGCTGGCCTTCGGCCTGGCCCTGACCAAGCTGCTGGGCACCACCGTGGACGTAGTGCGCCCGGTCGATGCCAGCAGCGGATTCGGCTTCCCCTCGGTGTCGGTGACCATGGCCACCATCACCTTCGGCTTCTTCGCGGTGCTGATCGCCCGCGAAATGCCCGGCCGCACCCGCGTCTGGCCGTACCTGGTGTCGGGCATCGTGGTCAGCCTGATCGGCTTCTCACGCCTGTACCTGGGCGCGCACTGGCTGAGCGACGTCATCGGCGGCATGTTGTTCGGCACGTTCTGGCTGCTGGTGCTGGGCATCGCCTACCGCCGCCGCTTCAACCGCTCGTTCTGGGTGAAGCCGGTGGCGTGGCTGTTCTACGGCGTCTTCGCGGTGGCGGCGATGTGGTACGCGCCGCGCAACATCCCGGTGAAGCTGGAGCGCTTCGAACCGACCCTGCCGGCACCGCAGGCCATGGACATGCAGGCCTGGTGGCAGCACGACTGGGCCAGGCTGCCGGCACGCCGCAACGAGTTCGACGATGACCAGCGCTGGCCGCTGGATGTGCAGGTGGCTGGCCCGCTGGCACCGCTGCAGGCGCAGCTGGAGGCGCGCGGCTGGACCGTGCAGGCGCAGGCCGGCTGGGAAGAAGCCCTGCTGATGCTGGACAAGAACACCGGCGCCGACGAGCTGCCGGTGCTGCCGGCCACGCTGGAAACGCGGGTGGAAGCCCTGCTGATGGTGCGCCAGGGGGCGAAGCCGGAGGAGCGCTACGTGCTGCGCCTGTGGCCGGCGCCGGGCCAGCTGCAGCCGGGCGACGTGCCGCTGTGGCTGGGCAGTGCGCAGACCCTGCGCTACGAGCGCCACTTCGAGTGGATCGGCATGTGGCATCCGGTGCGCGGCATCGACCCCGCGTTCAACGCGGTGAAGGAGGCCGTGCAGGGCATGCCGCAGCACGAGGACGTGCACGCCGAAACCGGGTTGCCGGTGCTGCGGTTGAAGACGCAGCCGTGATGGATCCGCCGGGCATGGCCCGGCGCTACCGGAACGTGTAGAGCCGAGCCTGTGCTCGGCTGATCCTCGCGCGATCCGGCAAGCCGAGCATGGGCTCGGCTCTACAGTAGATCCACGCCACGCGTGGATGGCCGTTTCCGTAGATCCACGGCACGCGTGGATGGCCGCTTACGGCATCCACCCCAACAACTGCTGCAACCGCTGGTGCGGGTCGTCCATCTGCAGCAGCAGCAACCGCTGCTGCTCGCCCAGCGGCAGCAGTTCGGCCAGCCGCCAGCCGACCCAGCTGGCCTGGTCCAGCAACGCCGGGTTGGCCGGCGCATAGGCTTCGCCGGCCTGCTCGATGATGTGCCCCAGCACCGTGGCCAGCAGCGCATGCTGCGGCTTCAGTTCGTCATCGGGGTCTTCCTCGCACCAGCGCACATCGGCCACGACCAGGCCGTTGTCGCGCACGCGGGTACGTTCGACATGGAAACGCCGGGTGCCGCGCAGGCGCAGCTGCAGCACGCCATCGGCGCCGACATCGAAATCCTCGATGCGGACCTGCACGCCGTAGGCCGCCGGGGTAGCCGGCTCCCCCACTTCCTGCCCTTTCAGGATCAGGCAGACACCGAAGCCCTCGCCGCTGCGGCCGGTGTCGCGCACCAGGTCCAGGTAGCGGCGCTCGAACACGCGCAGGCCAACCGCCGCGCCGGGCAACAGCGTGGTGTGCAGCGGAAACAGCGGCAGCGAAACGTCGGTGCTCATTGGGCCTGCAGGGCGGCGAGGAAGCGGCGCGGCGCGCCGTCGAAGCCACCGTTGGACATGAACACCACGTGGTCACCGCTGCGCACGCTGGACTGCAGCTGTGCCAGCAGTGCATCGGTATCGGGCACGGCATGGGCCTGGCCACGCACGGCGGCGATCACCGCCGCGGCATCCCAGGCCAGTTCCGGCCGATGCAGGAACACCACTTCGTCGGCCAGCGCCAGCGACGGTGCCAGCGCCTGCGCGTGTGCCCCCAGCCGCATCGAGTTGCTGCGCGGTTCCATCGCCACCACGATGCGTGCGTCGCCGACCTTGGCGCGCAGGCCGTCCAGCGTGGTCGCGATCGCGGTGGGGTGGTGGGCGAAATCATCGTAGACGGTGATGCCGTCATGGCTGCCGATCACTTCCATGCGGCGCTTGACGCTGCGGAAGCGGGCCAGCGCCGGGATCACCTCGGCCGGGGCCACGCCCACCGCATGCACGGCGGCCAGTGCGGCCAGGCCGTTGAGTACGTTGTGGCGGCCCAGCAGCGACCAGTGCACATCACCCAGCGCCTGCCCGCGGTGATGCACGCGGAAGGCGCTGCCATCGGCGGCCAGCAGCTCGGCATGCCAGTCCAGCGACGGGTCGAAGCCGAAGCGCTCGACCGGGGTCCAGCAGCCCATCTGCAGCACCTTGGCCAGGTGCGCGTCCTCGCCATTGACGATCAGGCGGCCGCGCGCGGGCACGGTGCGCACCAGGTGGTGGAACTGGCGCTCGATGGCCTCCACGTCCGGGAAGATGTCGGCGTGGTCGTATTCGAGGTTGTTGAGGATGGCCACCAGCGGCCGGTAGTGCACGAACTTGCTGCGCTTGTCGAAGAAGGCGGTGTCGTACTCATCGGCCTCGACCACGAACTCGCGGCCCTGGCCCAGGCGGGCGGAGACGCCGAAATCCTCGGCCACGCCACCGATCAGGAAGCCCGGCGAGCGCCCAGCGCTTTCCAGCAGCCAGGTAAGGATGGTGGTGGTGGTGGTCTTGCCGTGGGTGCCGGCCACGGCCAGGGTGTCGCGGCCCGGCAGCACCTGCTCGGACAGCCACTGGGCGCCGGAGATGTAGCGCTGGCCTGCGTCGAGCACGGCTTCCACGGCGGGGTTGCCGCGCGACAGGGCGTTGCCGATCACCACCTCGGCCGTGCCCGGCGGCACGCTGTCGGCGCGGTAGCCCTGGTCCAGGACGATGCCCAGCTGTTCAAGCTGGGTGGACATCGGCGGATAGATGGCCTGGTCGCTGCCACTGACCGTATGGCCCAGTTCCCGCGCCAGGGCGGCCACGCCACCCATGAAGGTGCCGGCGATTGCAAGGATATGTACGCTGCTCATGACCGGGGATTGTGACCGATCACGGCTGTATAGGGCCATTGTCGGCAGCGGGGTCAGACAACTCCTACAGCGCTTGTGAGAAAAGTCCAATCGTCTGTCAGGGAATTCCTGATAGCGCAGGTATGTGAACCCGTACACAATTCAGGAAGCCAGCCGTAGTACCCGAACCGGTCCTACTCCCCAAGAGGCCATCCCCAAGGGAGCTCATGCTGCGGAGCCCTGAGCAAGCTCATCGCTGGCACCTATGAAACGAAACAGGCCTGGTCCACAAGGATCAGGCCTGTTTCGTTGTCGCTGTGCGGCGGCCGGCGCAGGGCCGGCCAACCGCCATCAGCTCTTGATCGCCGCCAGGATGCGGGCTTCGATCTCGTCCAGGTCACCGACGCCATCGACGCGGGCCAGGGTGCCACGGCCGGCGTAGAAGTCGACCACCGGGGCGGTCTGGTCGTTGTAGACCTGCAGGCGCTGGCGCACCGCTTCCGGGTTGTCGTCGGCGCGGCCCTGTTCCTGCGCGCGGCCGGCGATGCGCTCGACCAGCAGCTCGGTGGCCACGTCCAGCTGCACCACGGCGTCCAGCGGCTGGCCGATCTTGGCCAGCAGGCCGTCCATCGCATTGGCCTGGGCCACGTTGCGCGGGTAGCCGTCCAGGATGAAGCCCTTGGCGACATCAGCCTGGGTCAGGCGCGACTCCAGCATGCCCAGCAGGATGTCATCGGACACCAGGTTGCCGGCATCCATCACCGCCTTGGCCTGCTTGCCCAGCTCCGAGCCCGCGGCGATTTCCGCGCGCAGCATGTCACCGGTCGAAATATGGGCGATGCCCAGCTTTTCCTTCAGGCGCGTCGCCTGCGTCCCCTTGCCCGAACCGGGCGGTCCCAACAGAACCAATCGCATTGACCTGACTCCAACGTGTTGAAAACAAAGAAGGTTCGCGCCCCGGACGGACCGGTATCGCTGCACCGCAATAGCGCCACTTTAGCGCATACGGGTAATGTCTCTGCAATGTCCCCCTCACCGAGCAGGTAGAAGCATGCGCAGCGGCACCCTCCTCTACGCCCAGTCCGGCGGCGTCACGGCGGTCATCAACGCCACCGCGGCGGCGGTCATCGAGCAGGCCCGGGCCAAGGGCATCAAGGTCCTGGCCGCCCGCAACGGCATTCTCGGCGCCCTGCGCGAGGAGCTGATCGACACCAGCAAGGAGAGTGCCGCCGCCATCCGCGCCCTCGCCCACACCCCGGGCGGTGCCTTTGGGTCGTGCCGGGTCAAGCTGAAATCGCTGGAGGCCGACCGCGCCCGTTACGACCGCCTGCTGGAGGTGCTGCGCGCCCACGACGTGCGCTGGTTCCTCTACAACGGCGGCAACGACTCGGCCGATACCGCGCTGAAGGTGTCGCTGCTGGCCAAGGCGTCCGGCTACGACCTGACCTGCATCGGTGTGCCCAAGACCATCGACAACGATCTGGCGGTGACCGACACCTGCCCGGGGTTCGGCTCGGCGGCCAAGTACACCGCGGTCTCAGTGCGCGAGGCCGCGCTGGACGTGGCGGCGATGGCCGAGACCTCCACCCGCGTCTTCATCTACGAGGCGATGGGCCGCCACGCCGGTTGGCTGGCCGCCGCCGCGGGCCTGGCCGGCAACGGCGAGGACGAAGCCCCGCACATCATCCTGCTGCCCGAGCGTGCCTATGACGAGGCTACCTTCCTGGCCAAGGTCAAGGCCGTGGTCGAGCGCGTCGGCTACTGCGTGGTCGTGGCCTCCGAGGGCATCGCCACCGCCGATGGCCGCTTCGTCGCCGACGCAGGGGGCGGCAAGGACTCCTTCGGCCATTCGCAGCTGGGCGGCGTGGCCGCGCATCTGGCCGGGCGGGTCAAGGACCAGCTTGGGCTGAAGGTTCACTGGGCCCTGCCCGACTATCTGCAGCGATCGGCCCGCCACCTCGCCAGCAAAACCGACTGGGAACATGCCCAGGCGGTGGGCAAGGCCGCTGTGCAGCTGGCGCTGAAGGGCCAGAACGGGGTGATGCCGGTGATCGTACGCAGCAGCGATGCGCCGTATCGCTGGAAGATCGAGGCCGCGCCGCTGGCGAAGATCGCCAACCACGAGAAGAAGATGCCGGCCGGCTTCATCCGCCGCGATGGTTTCGGCATCACGGCCAAGGCGCGTGCCTACCTGCAGCCGTTGATCAAGGGCGAAGCACCGCTGCCCTACGGTAGCGACGGCCTGCCGAGGTACGTGACGCTGAAGAATGTAGCGGTGAAGCAGAAGCTGCCCGCGTTCGAGGGCTGATCCACGGTCGGGGCGAGGGAGGAAGGCGATGGCACTGCGCGTTGTTCGACTCGGCAGCCCGCGCGAGCCCGGCGAGGGCCTGCGCATCGGCACGGTGCGGCGGCCGCCACGGGGCGTGCCGCGTAGCGAGTTCGCCCGGCAGGATTGGTATGACGTCTGGTTCCCGACGCTGTCACCCAGCCCGGCGCTGGTGAAACTGGCGCACGAGGCGAAGACTGCGGCGGACTGGAACGCCTTTTTCCGCCACTTCAAGGCCGAGATGAAAGCGCCCGAGGCCGCCCATGCGCTGGATCTGCTGGCGGCACTGTCGCAACACAGCGACATCGCCGTGGGCTGCTACTGCGAAGAGGAGGCACATTGCCATCGCAAGGCGCTACGCGAGCTGCTGGTGGCGCGCGGGGCCAAGCTGGCTGGGGTGTGATGGCGGCGGCAGTAGATCCACGCCATGCGTGGATGCGACATCGGTGCCGACCAACGGTCGGCACCCACCCGTATCAATTGCAGGCCTTGCCTTCCACCTGCAGCTGCGCGGCGAACATCGTCACCTGCGGGATCTTGCCGGCGGCCGCCTGCTTCTTCGCTTCTTCCAGATAGATGCGTGACTGGCCCTGGCCATCCAGCGCCTGGGTGTTGCTGACCGGCAGGCGCCACACCCGCACCACCGCCTGCTGCGCCGGGCACGCGGCATTGGGCACGCGGATCACGTCGTTGAGCTTCCAGCCCTTGTCGGCACTCGGCTGCGCCTTGGCGTAATCGACGAAGCGGGCGCGCGGCTGGCACTGCTCACTGGTGCGCACGGCGGAGAAGCGGTACGGCTCGGCGGCCTGGCCGGTGAACACGCCTTCCAGGCGTGCGCAGGCCTCGGGAATCTGCCGCAGCGTATGCACCGCGCCCACCGCCTGTGGTGCGCCGACCGCCCGCTGCAGCTCGGGGGTTTCTGCGGCCAGGGCCGGCAGGGCCGGGACCAGGGCGGCAAACATCAGCAGGGACAGGCGCATGGGGAATCTCCGTCAGGACTGTGCGCAGGCTTGCAGAAGGTGGCTTAACGGGGTGCAAAGGGTGCCGCGAAGGAGCCAGTCGAGCATGGCTCGACTCTACAAGGGCCGGGACGCATACTGCGGGCACCAGGGAATGCTGAACACCGCCATACGTCGGACGACCGTTTCGGTCGGCACGGGTTGGTTCCAGGCTGCAACCCGTCGTCCCCCTCGTGGTGCCGTTCATCGCCACTGGATGCTCACCATCCATTCTGCGGAGGGGTCTGATGCTGGAACGTCATGGGCTGTCACTGGCGCTGGGCTGCGCCATTCTCGCGATCCTCTACGGGATCATCTCGGCGCGCTGGATCCTGCGCCAACCCACCGGCAATGAACGCATGATCGCGATCGCCACCGCGATCCAGGAAGGCGCGCGCGCCTACCTCAACCGCCAGTACCTGACCATCGGCGTGGCCGGCGTGGTGCTGTTCGTGCTGGTCGGCGTGTTCCTCAGCTGGTATACGGCCATTGGTTTCGCGGTCGGCGCGGTGCTGTCCGGCGCGGCCGGCTACATCGGCATGAACGTCTCGGTCCGCGCCAACGTGCGAACCGCCGAAGCCGCGCGCAACGGCATCAGCGCGGCGATGGACGTGGCGTTCCGCGGCGGCGCCATCACCGGCATGCTGGTGGTCGGCCTCGGCCTGCTGGGCGTGGCCGGCTACTACGCACTGCTGCTGCGCATGGGGCTGCCGATGGAACAGGCGCTGCACGCCCTGGTCGGCCTGGCCTTCGGCTCCTCGCTGATCTCGATTTTCGCCCGCCTCGGCGGCGGCATCTTCACCAAAGGTGCCGACGTCGGCGCCGACCTGGTGGGCAAGGTGGAAGCCGGCATTCCCGAGGACGACCCGCGCAACCCGGCGGTGATCGCCGACAACGTCGGTGACAACGTGGGCGACTGCGCCGGCATGGCCGCCGACCTGTTCGAAACCTATGCGGTCACCGTCATCGCCACGATGCTGCTGGGCAGCCTGATGCTGAGCGAGGCCGGTGCCAACGCGGTGCTCTACCCGCTGGTGCTGGGCGGGGTGTCGATCATCGCGTCGATCATCGGTGCGTTGTTCGTGAAGGTGAAGCCAGGCGGCTCGATCATGGGTGCGCTGTACAAGGGCGTGATCGTCTCCGGCGTGCTGGCGGCCATCGCGTTCTACCCGATCACCACCGTGCTGATGAGCGACAACGTGCATGGCCCGATGGCGCTGTACGGCTGCGCGCTGATCGGTCTGGTGCTGACCGGCCTGATCGTGTGGATCACCGAGTACTACACGGGCACGCAGTACAAGCCGGTGCAGCACGTCGCGCAGGCCTCGACCACCGGCCACGGCACCAACATCATCGCCGGCCTGGGCATCTCGATGAAGTCCACCGCGCTGCCGGTGGTGTCGGTGTGTGCGGCGATCTGGGGCGCGCATGCGCTGGCCGGCCTGTACGGCATCGCCATCGCCGCGACCGCGATGCTGTCGATGGCCGGCATGATCGTGGCCCTGGATGCGTACGGGCCGATCACCGACAACGCCGGTGGCATCGCCGAGATGGCCGAGCTGCCCTCGGACATCCGCGACATCACCGATCCGCTGGACGCCGTGGGCAACACGACCAAGGCGGTGACCAAGGGCTATGCGATCGGCTCGGCGGCGCTGGCCGCGCTGGTGCTGTTCGCCGACTACACGCACAACCTGCAGGCGGCCAACCCGGGCCAGGAGTTCCGCTTCGACCTCAGCGACCACACGGTGATCATCGGCCTGCTGATCGGTGGCCTGATTCCCTACCTGTTCGGCGCGATGGCGATGGAAGCGGTCGGCCGCGCGGCCGGTGCGGTGGTGGAGGAAGTGCGGCGCCAGTTCCGCGAGATTCCCGGCATCATGCAGGGCACCGGCAAGCCGCAGTACGACAAGGCCGTGGACATGCTGACCCGCTCGGCCATCCGCGAAATGATCGTGCCTTCGCTGCTGCCGGTGGCCGCGCCAGTGGTGGTGGGCCTGCTGCTGGGGCCACGTGCGCTGGGCGGCCTGCTGATTGGCACCATCGTCACCGGCCTGTTCGTGGCCATTTCGATGACCACCGGTGGCGGTGCCTGGGACAACGCCAAGAAGTACATCGAAGATGGCCACTTCGGCGGCAAGGGCAGCGAGGCGCACAAGGCCGCGGTGACCGGTGACACCGTCGGTGACCCGTACAAGGACACCGCCGGCCCGGCGATCAATCCGCTGATCAAGATCATCAACATCGTGGCGCTGCTGCTGGTGCCGCTTCTGTAGATCCGCGCAGCGGGGCTCGGAGCCCTTTACCGGGCGCTCCGAGCCCGTCGCAGGCTGGAGCAGCCGAGCCTGGGCCCGGCTCCACCAGGCAGTTCAGCGAGCGAACTCCTTCTCCACATGGGCGTGGACGCTGCGGAAAGCGATGTTGGCGGCATCGATCATCTGCTCAATCTGCCCTGGGGTCAGCGCTACTGCATCCAGCGCCGTAGTGAATCGGCGCCAGTGCACGGCCACCCCGTCAGGGTGCCCGGCCAGGTGGCGGGCCCCGAACCGGTGGTCCAGCCCCAGCGCGGCGGCCATCCGGTAGAGCACGGCGGCGCCGAGACTGGACCCTTCGGCGACGTACATCCAGCCCAGTGCTTCCGGCAGCGATGCACCGGGCAAACGGGCATCGGGATCCTGCGCCGGCAGTTCCACGCCAAGATCAAGGAGGTCACGGCGGACCTGCTGCAGCCGACGGCGCTCTGGCAGATCCGGCAGCAACGCCATCAGCGTCGGCATGCCATAAAGCGCGTCAACACTGCGATGGAAGCGGTACTGCACTTTCAGGAAACGGCCGAAGCGGGCGCGGTCAGCGAAAATGCCTTCGGCCAGGATGCGCTTGTCTAGCGCGTCGTGGCTGGCCCGCGTTGCGGCTTTCAGAAGGGCGCTGCGGTTGCAACCGCACGCGTCTGGGGTGTTCATCACGGGACGACGGAAGACATAGATAATGCAGCTTACCTTTCCTTTGCCAGGCTGTCGCAATGATCACCACCGAACCGAGCATGACCAATCTGTTCCTGCAGCTGGGCCTTGAAGAGAGCCCCGAGGGGATCGCCAGCTTCATCAGCAGCCATCAGCTCGCCACCGGGGTGGAAGTGGCCGACGCCCCATTCTGGAGCGATGCTCAGCGGCAGTTCCTTGCCGAATCGCTGCAGGCGGACGCGGCCTGGACGACGGTGGTGGATGAGTTGAACGAAGCACTGCATCAGGACGCAGTGCAGGCCGCCGCCGCGAACTGAAATCCTCTGGTTACAGGCACTCGGTCAGGCCGTCGTAGACGCTGGTCGAGGTGCCCGGCAACGGCACATCGATCGAATCCCGTGGAGGGACGGCTTCCAGCGCCTGCAGCAGGCTCTCCAAGGGCGTGCCCACAGCCAGCGGCAGCACGCAGGCATAGCTGCGCAGGTCGACATCGATGCTGCCATCACTGCGTACCGAGGTGCTGCTGCCGACGAAAGTCCACGTGCAGGCGGCCACCTGACCGGTGGCCCGCTCGACCGAGCAGCGCAGGCGCATGGGCTGCAGGTTGTAGTACTCCCCTTCGCAGAAGGTATCGCCGCAGACATCATCGAAGCCGGCCACCAGCGCGCGCTCGACGTTGCGGAAACGCTCCCAGCCACTGGCCTGGTCGGGATGGAGACGGGCATCGACGAAGCGGTCCGCGGCGACGGCGGGCAGGCTGGCCAGGCACAGCGGCAGGCCGATCACCAACGACAGGGCACGCCTCATGGCTGCACCCCCGGGCCCTGCAGGCACTCGAACAGGCCGGAAAACAGGCTGCGACCGACCACCGGCAACGGCGCCACCAGGCCGCCGGGGGCGGAAAGCGACGCATGGAAGGCTTCCACCGGCACCCCGGGCAGCAGGTCGGCCGGGCAGACCCAGCGACCGTTGTCCACCTGCACCTCGCCGGTGGCGGGCTGCACGCGCAGCTCGCTGGCCGCCACCACCCAGGTGCAGCGGGTGATCACCGCCGCCGCCAGCTGCACGGCGCAGCGCACCTGCATGACCCGGTAGTTGCTGTAGTCGCCCGCGCAGATCGTGTCGGCGCAGATGTGGTCGAAGCTCCGCATCAGGGCTGCTTCCAGGTCGTAGAAACGGTCCCAGTTGGCCTCGCTGGTGGGGAAATCGACCAGGTCGACATGGCTGCCGGCGACCACCGGCGGGGCGACGGACAGCAGTACGGCAAGGCCACAGCAGCGTATCCAGGTCATGGCGGTGCTCCTCGGGAATGAGGATCCAGCCTGCGCCGCCACGCGCCCCCGCCCCCATCGGGAAACCCCGCCCAGACGCCTCCGCCAGGGTCCCCTACCAAGGTCGGCGCCGCCCTACCCTGCACAGCGCCCGGCAAAGGCATAAAATGGTGGGCTATCCGTCCACATCCCCCACCTGGAGCACACCATGGGTCTGGAACTCGTCTCGCCCGGCAAGAACCCGCCGGAAGAAATCAACGTCATCATCGAGATCCCGAAGGACTCGGAGCCGGTGAAGTACGAAGTGGACAAGGAAACCGGCGCGATCTTCGTCGACCGCATCCTGTCGACCCCGATGCGCTATCCGTGCAACTACGGCTACGTGCCGAGCACCCTGTGTGGCGATGGCGACCCGGCCGACGTGCTGGTGGTGCTGCCGCTGCCGCTGGTCCCGGGTTCGGTCGTGCGCTGCCGTCCGGTCGGCGTGCTGAAGATGAGCGATGAGGCTGGCAGCGACGAGAAGATCCTGGCCGTGCCGGTCTCGAAGATCTTCAGCGGCTACGCCCACGTCGAAGACATCGCCCAAGTGTCCAGCCACTGGCTGGAGCGCATTGGCCACTTCTTCGAGCACTACAAGGACCTGGAAAAGGGCAAGTGGGTCAAGCTGGACGGTTGGGGTGGCGCGGCCGAGGCCAAGCAGATCCTGATCGAGGCGCACCAGCGCCACCTCGACAGCAAGGCCTGAGTCTGAACAGAATCGCTCCGGTGCCACGCGCCGGAGCGATGCTGGTCACGTTTCAACGCTGCGGCCCATCACTGTTGGCGCCGTATTAGGTAAATTGCGTCACTTCACACGTCATCGACGCGCGCCGTCGGGACAGCCAGGGGAATGTGTCGTGCGTATTCTGCTAGTTGGGGACTCAGACAGCCTGCCGGCTGAGCTGAGCGAGTTCATTGCCGATCTTGGGGAAGAATGGCAGCCGCTGACCGCCGTCGATGGCCACACTGCGATGTCCGCGGTGGCCGCGCAGGGCGTGGATGCGGTGATCGTCTGCCCGCAGCTGCCTGACCTCAATGCAACCACGTTGCTGGGGCAGATCCGCACGCTGCGGCCCGAAACCATCCGTATCGCACTGGTCGATGCCCAGCATGGCAACCGGCCGCCGCCGGCGCGCCTGATCGGGGTGGCCCACCGCTTCCTGCCGCTGCCGCTGGCGCCGGAAGTGCTGCTGGAAGCGCTGACCAGCCTGGAAGAGCTGCGCGAGGTGCTCGACAGCCCGCGCCTGCGCGATGCGATCGGCCGTATCGAGAAGCTGCCCTCGCCGCCGCACCTGTACCTGAGTCTGACCCAAGCGCTGGAGCATGACGACGACACCGACAGTGCCGACGTGGCCAAGCTGGTGGCCGCCGATCCGGCGATTGCTGCCAAGGTGCTGCAACTGTCCAATTCGGCGTTCTTCAGCCAGGGCCGCACCATTGCCGACCTGCGCACTGCGGTGACCCGCCTGGGCCTGGCCACGCTGCGCGACCTGGTGCTGGCCAGCGAAGTGTTTTCCACACCGACACTGTCCACAGCAGAGCGCAATTCGCTGCAGCAGCGCGCGCTGATGGCCTCGCGCCTGGCCGCGCGCCTGCTGCCCGAATCCAGTGCCGAGCTGGGCGCAACGGCCGCCCTGCTGGCCAATATTGGTCTGCTGCTGCCGGGCGTGCGCAACGAGCGCAGTGAACCGGCGCAGGCCGACGATCCGCGCCCGGGCCATGCCGAGGCCGGCGCCTACCTGCTGGGCCTGTGGGGCCTGCCGATGCCGATCATCGAAGCGGTGGCCTTCCACCTGCAGCCGCAGCGGGCCAACACGCGCAGCTTCTGGGTGACCGGTGCGGTGCATGTGGCGCTGGCACTGGTCAACGGCGACCCGGTGGACGAGGACTACCTGCAGCGTGCCAGCGTACTGAACAAGCTGCCGCAGTGGCGCGAGCATGCCAACAGCCTGATGGGGCTGCTACCGACCGAAGCCTGATCCTGCCCGAAGCCGTAGTTCCCCAGGATGGCGCGCCGTGAGGCGCGCCATCGTCGTTTCAGCGCTGGGGACAGGCGTCCAGCACGCAATCGCGCCACAGCGCCTCGCAGTACGCGGGCAGCTGGCCTGAGGCGAGGCACTCCTGGCGCAGTTCGGCGCAATAGCGGCCACCGGCGCAGATGATGAGGTTCTGGGCTGATGCCGATCCGGCCAGCGTGGCGTAGATCAGCACGGCCGCAGAGAGCTTGTTCAAGAGCGTGGCTTTCATATCCATCTCCAGGCGTCCGTCATTGGACAACGCCAATGTGCTGGATGCGACAGCGCCCGACCGTGATCGGTATCACCCTCCCCCGCCACTCAGATTTTTCCTACACAAGATCCAGAGAACCCTGCACAAAGAAGGAGGGCGGACCTTGC
>NZ_QETL01000070.1:0-21416 GCF_003105135.1 Stenotrophomonas sp. SPM
GAGCCCTTTCCGGCGGAAAGGGCTCCGACCCCGCCTTCATCGGATCAGCTGGCCAGTTCGGCCTGCTCGCGCTCGATGCCGTACTTGCGCAGCTTCTCCACCAGGGTGGTACGACGCAAGCCGAGCAGCTGGGCGGCATGGGCGACCACGCCCTGGGTGCGTTCCAGTGCTTCGTTGATCAGGCCCAGTTCGATCGTGGCCATGTGGTTGCGCAGGTCCAGGCCGTCATTGGGCAGGGCCGGCTGGGCGCCAGCGTTCTCCGGAGCGACCTGTCCGCCACTGCCCGGGGTGTGGAAGGAGAAGCTGCGCAGGTCCAAGCGTTCCTCGCTGGCAGCCACCGGTTCCGGGGCGGGCGGTGCCACCACGGCCAGTGCGGCGTCGCCACGGTAGCGGGCCGGGAGGTCCTGCACGCGCACCGAACCACCCGGGTGCAGCACGGCCAGGCGCTCGACCAGGTTGGTCAGCTCGCGCACGTTGCCGGGCCACTCGTAGCTGGCCAGGGCCTGCAGGGCTTCCGGGGTGAAGCGCACTTCGCCACGGCCGGTGCGGCCGAGCTGCATGGCGATGGTTTCCACCAGGGCGGGCAGGTCCTCACGACGTTCGCGCAGGGCCGGCACTTCAATCGGGAAGACGTTGAGGCGGTAGAACAGATCCTCGCGGAACTTGCCTTCCGCGATGCGGGTTTCCAGGTCGCGGTGGGTCGCTGCGACCACGCGCACGTTGCAGCGGATGGTCTGGTTGCCACCGACGCGCTCGAAGCTGCGCTCCTGCAGCACGCGCAGCAGCTTCACCTGCATCGGCAGGCTCATGTCGCCGATTTCATCCAGCAGCAGGGTGCCGCCCTCGGCCATTTCGAAACGGCCCTTGCGCGCGGTCAGTGCACCGGTGAAGGCCCCTTTTTCGTGGCCGAACAGCTCGCTTTCCAGCAGGTCGGCGGGAATGGCGCCGCAGTTGATCGCAACGAACGGCCCATCACGGCGCGGCGAACGCTGGTGGATCGAACGCGAGACCACTTCCTTGCCGGTGCCCGATTCGCCCAGCACCAGTACGGTGGTGTCGAAGGCGGCCACCTGCTCGATCATGGTGCGCAGCCCGGTCACCGCCGGGCCGTTGCCGGTCGGGCCCTGGTCCTGTGCGGCGCCGGCCTGGTGCTCGGCGTCCAGGCGTTTGAGGCTGGCGCGGCGCAGCAGCGCCTCCATCTGGGTGTGGCGCAGCGGGGCTTCCAGCGGCCAGATGTTGGCCTCGTGCAGGCCGTGCTGCTGGGCAAACGCTGCAGCTTCACCGTCGGCCAGCAGCACCGGCGGCGGCAGGCTGCTGCCGCCCAGCCAGGCGTACAGCGCGGTGCTGGCGGCGCTGTCGTCGAGGCTGCCGACGATCACGGCCATCCAGTCGTTCTGGCGCTGGCGGCCCAGGTCGAAATCGGCCGCGTCGGAGACCCAGCGCGGGTTGAAGTCCATGAATTCCAGCAGGGCAACGGTGCGCTCGGCACGCACGGCGTCGTTGTCCAGTACAAGGATGCGCGATTCACTCACGATCGATCCTCCCTGAGGCCTTCCAGGATCGGCATGACTTCCTGGATGTACGACAACTTGCTGACGAAATTGTCGGCGCCGGCGCGCAGCGCATGCTCGCGGTGCTCGACGTCGTCAAAGTGGCTGGCGATCACGATGTACGGGGCATCATCCTGCGACTTGATCAGGCGGGTGGCCTGCAGGCCGCCCATCTCCGGCATGGCCAGGTCCATCAGCACCACCTGCGGGCGCAGCGATTCGGAGCGCTCGATGGCTTCCAGGCCGTTGCCGGCGCTGCCGACGATCTGCAGCCAGTCAATCTTGCGGAAGTGGCGCATCGCCGCGTTGATGAAACCCTCATGGTCGTCGACCAGCAGGACTGTGAGCTTGTTCATGTCCAACATCCTTTTCAGCCCACTCGGGCCAGCTGCGGTTGCCTGGCGCTGAGCCGGCGCCGTTCACGGGCCGGGGCGATATCCAGTTGTTCGCGGTATTTTGCGACGGTTCGGCGGGCAATGTTCACCCCTTGGCGTGACAGCAGTCCCGCAATGGCCTCGTCGGCCAGCGGGCGACCGGCCGGTTCGGCGTCGATCAGGCGGCGGACCATTGCCTTCACGGCCTGGCCGGACACGCTGGCACCTTCCAGGCGCACTGCGAAGAAATGCTTCAGTTCGAAGGTGCCGCGCGGGGTCTGCAGGAACTTGCCGGTGGTGATGCGCGACACCGTGGATTCGTGCATGCCGATCTCTTCGGCCACTTCCTTCAGGGTCAGCGGCGCCATGGCTTCCTCGCCACGCACCAGGAACGCGGCCTGGCGCTCGACGATCACCCGCGCGGTGCGCAGCAGGGTGTCGTAGCGCATGGACAGGCCGCGGCTGAACCAGCGCGCTTCCTGCAGCATCTCGCGCAGGGCCGGGGCGGCGTCGCTGGTCTCGGCCAGGGCCTGTTCGTACTGGCTGTTGATCGAGACGCGTCGGCTGGTGGCCGGATTCAGCGCGACCTTCCACTGCTCGTCGGCGTGCCAGGCGACCACGTCCGGCACCACCACCGCGTTGCGTTCGGGCAGCAGGCTGTCGCCCGGGCGCGGCTGCAGCGACAGGATCAGGCGCACGGCCTCGCGCACGTCATCCACTTCGGCGTCGTGCTGGCGGGCCAACGCGGGGTAGTCGTGCGCGGCCAGGGCCTCGAGCGCGCCTTCCAGGATGCGGGCGGCCAGGTGCCGGGCCGGCACCACGCCGTGCAGGCTGTAGAGCTGGGCCAGCAGGCCTTCGCGCAGGTCCTGCGCGGCCATGCCGGCCGGTTCGCCGTGCAGCAGCTGCTGTCGAATGGCTTCCACGCCGGTGCCGTCGATGTCGAACTGGGCGCTGGCCAGCAGCTGCAGCTGTTCAAGCGGCGCCTGCAGGTAGCCGGCCTCGTCGCAATGTTCCAGCCAGAAGGCCGCCACGGCCAGTTCGCGCTCATCCAGATCCAGTGCCAGGCGCTGCAGCACGCGCAGCTGCGGGTCGCTGGATTCGCCTGCAGCGATGCGCGCCATGCGATCGTCGTCGCCGTCCTGCCAGCTGCTGCCGGCCACGTCCCACATCGAGGACTCGGGCAGCTCATCGAAGGCGGCCGTTTCCAGGGTGGTGGCGCTGGCGTCGGTGGCGTCGGCCGCCGGTGCCTCGGCGTCCTCGATTTCCAGCAGCGGGTTGGAGTCCAGCAGGCGCTGGATTTCCTGTTCTAGGTGCAGACCGTCCAGCTGCAGCAGTCGGATGGACTGCAGCAGCTGCGGCGTGAGGTGAAGCGTCTGGCCCAGCTGGGTCGAAAGTGCAGCCTTCATTTCAGTTCCCCGGCGCCGCTCCCCGACGCCTTGTGGAACACATCTTGCTTTTGATCCCGGGCAGGCGGAATCGGGGGGTTCCTGAATGCACTGGTGATCTTCCCGACAGGATGTAGGGATATTCCCTACGCCGGCGCGGGAATTTGACGATACCCTGTGGCAAGTCGTTGATTTTCCGTGGCTGCCAGGCGGTCATCCGCGGTGCCGGTGCACGGAAACCCGACAGTTCGTGTCAGGGTGACGGAAAGCCGTCGTCAGTTCGGGCGCGGATGTGCGCCGTCCGACCAGATCCGGTCATTCCAGCTCGTGCTGGTGGCGGGCCGCCAGCAGCAGTAGATCATTGGCGCGGCGGCAGCCCAGCGATTCCATCATGCGGGCGCGGTGGGTCTCCACCGTCTTCACGCTGATGCCGAGAACGGCGGCGATCTCCTTGTTGCTCTCGCCCTTGCCGATGCGGCGCAGGATTTCGCGCTGGCGCGGCGACAGCGCGGCGATGCCGGTGGGCTTCTCGCGGCCCAGCATCGGCGCCAGCATCTTGGCCGAGATCTGCGGGCTGAGGAACACCTGGCCGGCGTGCGCGGCGCGCAGTGCCAGTTCCAGCTCCTGCGGGGCAGCATCCTTCACCACGAAACCCACGGCGCCACGGTCCAGTGCATCACGCACATGGGCGGCGTCGTCGTGCATGGTCATCATCACGATGCGGGTGCCCGGCGAGCGCAGGCGGATGTCGCTCAGGGCTTCCAGCCCGGTTCGGCCGGGCAGGGAGAGGTCCATCAGCACCACGTCAGGGGCATGCAGCAGGGCCATCTGCAGTGCCTGTTCGGCGTTGCTTGCCTCGGCAACCAGTTGCACGTCGGCAAACCCCTGCAGCAGTCGCGCCAGGCCGGCGCGAACCAGGGTGTGATCGTCGACGATGAGAACTCGCACAGGCACGTTGCAGGTCCGTAAGGGGAGACCACCTTAACTTAGCTGAACGGGTGCGCCAAGAGCACCCCGTCCCGCTTCCGGGTGGCAGGTTTCAGCGCGCTCGCCGCGCCTCGGCAACCTGACGCCGGTGCAAACGGAACAAGTGCCGTTCCATGGCCATCTCCAGGCCATCGCCAAGGCGATTGAAGCGCAGCCACAGGAAGTGGCCGCCGCTGCCATCGGCTGCTTCGGCGATGACGTCTACTGGCAGGTCGATGGTGTCGGGCAGCCAGTCGCTGGGCTGCAGGCGCACCACGCCGGCCTGGCCGGGCAGGGCACCACTGCGCGGGCCCAGCTGCAGGCGGATGCCGCGGCGCGACCAGCGTACCGGGCGCAGGGGCAGGTCCTGGCCCTGCTGGCGCACCAGGCGGCCCAGCAGGACCATGGTCAGGTCCAGCTTGGCTTCCAGGCGCTGGATCTGCAGGCTGGTTTCGCTGCGTTCGTCGTGCTCGTCCCCGCGGCTGTCTTCGACAAGCGCCAGGCTGCGCAGCAGGCCTTCGGCACTGCTGGTGCGACCGGCCGCGCTCCCCGCCTGGAACTCGGCCGGCAGGGCCAGCTCGCAGCTGAGCGTTTCATCGAACAGCTCGCTCTCGGCGGGGTGGTGCAGCGACGTGGTCGGCAGCAGGGTCATGCCAGCGATTCTGCCTTCAGGTACGCATGGGCGGCGCGAAGGGACCGGCCCGTGTGCTTGAGGTGTGCGGCGGCTTCGTCGCGCAGGCCGATCATGCGGGCCAGCACGCGCTGCTGGTGGTCGCGCAGCGCAAGGATCGCCTCGTTGCTGGGGCGCTCGACCACCATCGACAGCGCAGCCACGGCCTGCAGGTGCTCGGCCATCAGGCGCTCGCTGGTGTCGTAGTCATCGCCCGGCAGGCTGGCGTCGAGCGTGTCCAGCGAATCGTGCAGCGATTGCAGGTTCACGGAGCCACCGCCTTGACGTGGCGCTGGTCGGCCGGAATGGCGTTCCAGGCCGAATCGATTTCGACCATCAGGCCCAGCGCTTCCTGCAGCGCGGTGGAATCGTTGTGCAGGTTGCCTTCGGTCAGGCGCATGATGACGAAGTCATACAGTGCCGACAGGTTGCCGGCGATCTCGCCGCCGGCTTCGTGGTCAAGCGAGCCATGCAGGTGGCCGACGATCGCACAGGCTTCGCCGATGGCCTTGCCCTTGCGCGCCTGGTCATTCTGCTGCAGCGAGGCTTCAGCGGTGCGGATGCGCTCGCATGCACCGGCCAGCAGCAGCGCCACCAGCTTGTGCGGATCTGCGTCCACGACCGAGGTGGTCACACCGACCTTGCGGTACTGCTCGGCGAACTGCCGATTGGAACCGTACATATATGAAATCTCCTGGGATGCCTGCCCATCCGCGCGGGTTGGGGCATGGGTTCGGCACGGGGTCTAACGTGTTATCGGCGCAGGTGGCGTGCTACTTGAGTGCCACCTGCACGGGAAAAGCGAGTGGATCAGCCGAGCTGGTCGATCAGTGAGCCGCTGGCGGACTGCATCTGCGAGACCATTTTCTCCATCGCGGTGAACTGCTTGGTGTAGCGGTCGGAGACCTTTTCCATGCTCTTGTCGAGATCATCCAGCTGCTTTTCCAGCGCCTTGATCTGCTTGTTCAAGGTGGCCTGGCGCTGGGTGATCGTGCCGCTGGTGGTATCCAGGCTGCTCTTCATCAGCTCGGTCATCGGCTTGGCCAGCGAGCCTTCGGCACCGAACAGCTTGTTGGCGGCTTCCGGGTTCTTAGACAGTGCGGTGTCCAGCTTGGCCGCATCCAGGCTGAGGGTGCCATCGGCGGCGATGGTCAGGCCCAGGTCCTTCAGATCGTTGACGTTGCTGCTCAGCTGGGTGCGCAGCTGCTGCTGCAGGCCGCGCACCATGGCATCGCCTGTCATCGTCGAGGCGGTGTTGGTTTCCGCGTTGTAGGCGCTGGAACTCTTCAGCGTCGACTGGATCGAGTTGTACGCGGTGATGAACGCGTTGAGGTTGGTCTTCAGCGTGCTGTTGTCGGGGGCGATGGTCAGCGTCTGCGGCTCGCCTTCCTTGGCCTTGGTCAAGGTCAGGCTGACACCGGGCACCAGGTCGGTGATGGTGTTGGAGCTGCTGGTGCGGGTGAAGCCATCGACGACCACTACGGCATCCTTGGCCGGCACCATCTCGCTCATCTTCGAGGCAGCGGTGCCGTCGTAGACCAGGTTGGACAGCCCGCCATTGCCGCCGCTGGCGCTGACCTTCAGCGCGCCCTTGGTGCCGGAATCGACGGCGGTGAGTACCAGGTGCATGCCATCGTCGGCGGTGACCACAGCAGCGGTGACGCCCTTGCTCTGCGCCGCCGAGTTGATTTCCGCAGCGATCTTCTCCAGCGTCGCGCCGGCCTCGATCTCCACGTTGATGGTCTTGTCGCCGTAAGCAATCGACAGCGTACCGTCACCCACGACGGCATCCTTGGTGTAGGCCTGCGAGCTCAGCTTCTGGTTCTGCGCCAGTGATTTGACTTCCACCTGGTGGGTACCCGCCGCGGCCTTGCCGGCCGTGGCGCTGGTATCCAGCGCGGCGGAGAAGTTCGACTCGGTGGGCGTGGTCAGCTTCATGCCGGGCTTGGCCATGCCCGTTACCAGCGTCTTCAGCGCCGTCTGCAGGGTGGTCATGCCGCTCTTGATGGTGCCCAGCGCCGACAGTTTGGCGCTGGCCGCAACACCGGCCGAGTTGATCTGGTTCTCGCGGGGCTCGCGCTCCTTGGCGGTCAGCTGGCTAACCAGCGAGGGAATGTCGAGACCGGTACCAATCGTGCCGATGGCCATGCGGGGAATCCTTGTTCTTGGACGGGCCGTCGAGGTGTCCTGCACCTGCTATCGGCCGGGAATGGGCGAGCTTGAGCGATGAAACGCTTCCCCACCCGGTGCAAGGTGCGTGCCAATTGAAAGCCGGATACGAAGAAGGGGGCTTTTGCCCCCTTCCCGTTACCGCAAGGTACTACCGCTGGATCAGCGCAGCAGGCTCAGCACGTTCTGGCTGGACTGGTTGGCCTGGGCCAGCATGGCGGTACCGGCCTGCTGCAGGATCTGGTTGCGGGTCAGCTCGGCGGTTTCCGAAGCGTAGTCCACGTCGCGGATGCGGCTGCGGGCTGCGGACATGTTCTCCGACGAGGTGTTCAGGTTTGCAACCACCGAGGTGAAGCGGTTCTGGATGGCGCCCAGGTCAGCACGGGCCGAGTTGATCGAGTTCAGGGCGGCGTCCATCGCCAGGATGGCGTTGTCTGCACCGCCGACCGAGGAGATGTCCAGATCGGCGAAGCCGGTCTTGGCACCGCCAGCGGCGTAGTTGGTGGTGGCAGCGGCGGTCAGGCCGGTCTGCTCCAGCAGGTCGGCGGCGTCGGTCGAGCCAGCAACGCCCACGGTGAAGTCGCCTTCCTTACCGGTCAGCTGAACCTTGCCCTCGACCAGCGCTGCGCTGACGCCGGTTTCATGCGTCTTGGCGTTCACAGCGTTGACCAGCTGGGTGGCGCGATCGCCAGCTGAGCCGACCGCGGTCAGGTCGATCTGCACCGCGGAGGTGGCAGCGCCATCCAGTGTGCCGGTGATGGTGAAGCTGGCGGCGCCGAACTTGGACGGAATCGCAGCCTCTCCGGCCACGCCATCAGTGGTAGCAGCGACATCGCCGTCGAAGCCCGGGGCGGTGGTGTAGGCAGTGCCGCCGACCGATTGGGCGCGGGTGAAGTTGGCACCGTCAGCACGGGAGACCGTCAGGCTACCTGCGGTAATCGCACCAGCGATGGTGGTGGCCGCACCCAGGTCCAGGCTGAAGCCGTTGACGGTGCCGGTACCGTCGGCGCCGAAGCCGGCGGTGACGAAGGCAGCGGCGTTGCTTGCTGCGTCCGAAGCGCCCGTCACGGTGACAGCCAAGGTGGCGCTGCCTGCGGTGAAGGTCTGGGTGACGGTGCTGGTCGCATCGCCGCCGGCAGATGCGGTGAAATCGCCCATTTCCTTGGTGGCGGCGACGGCCGGCTTGGCAGCGACGGCATCACCGTTCGGCACAACGCCGGTGGCGGTTGCCGAGGTGGTGGCGCTGGTCCAGTTGCCGAGCTTGCTGATGTTGGCGTTGGCAACCTGCGAGATGTTGATCGTCTCGCCCTGGTTGGCACCGATCTGGAAGGCCTGGTTAGTGAAGCTGCCGTCCAGCAGGCTGGTGCCGTTGAAGTTGGTCTGCTCGGCGACGCGCTGGATTTCCTGCTTCAGCAGCTGCACTTCGGCGTTCAGCGCCTGGCGGTCGGAAGCGGAGTTGGTGGCGCTGCGCGACTGCACGGCCAGTTCACGGACGCGCTGCAGGTTGTTGCCGATTTCACCCAGGGCGCCTTCAGCGGTCTGGGCCAGCGAGATACCGTCGTTGGCGTTGCGGGCGGCCTGGTTGGCGCCGCGGATCTGGGTGCTGAAGCGCTCGGAGATCGCCAGGCCGGCGGCATCGTCCTTGGCGCTGTTGATGCGCAGGCCCGAGGACAAACGCTGAATGGTGGTGGCCAGGTTGGTGCCGCTGGTGCTCAGGTTGCGCTGGGCGTTCAACGACATCGTGTTGGTGTTGATGACTTGTGCCATGGTTCGGTTTCCTTGTTGGCAGTGTGTCCGGCAGAGCAGCCTGACCGGTTTCGGGGGGCAGTGGCTGGCTCCCCCCCAAGGGGTGTGCTACCGCTGCTGAAATCAATAACGGCACTCCCCCTCCGGCCTTTAGGAAGTTTCGTTGCTTTTTTCCGGGGCAAATGAAAAGGCCCCGCCATCTGCATGGCGGGGCCTCCCTGAAGCGCAGGTAGCGGCGGCTGTTACGACTGCAGCAGGCGCAGTACGTTCTGCGGCACCTGGTTGGCCTGGGCCAGCATGGCCGTGCCGGCCTGCTGCAGGATCTGGCCACGGGTCAACTCTGCGGTTTCCTGCGCGTAATCCACGTCGCGGATGCGGCTGCGGGCGGCGGACAGGTTCTCCGAGTTGGTGTTCAGGTTGGCAATGGTCGAGGTGAAGCGGTTCTGGATCGCACCCAGGTCGGCACGCGCCGAGTTGATCGACTGCAGCGCGGCATCCATGGCCAGGATCGCGTTGTCAGCGTTGGCCTGGTTGGAGATGTCCAGCTCGGCAAAGCCGGTCTGCGCGACACCGGCGGCGAAGTTGGTGGTGGCGCCGGCGGTCAGGCCGGTCTGCTGTGCCAATGCAGCCTCAGCAGCGGTCTGGTCAGTGCCGATCGCGCCGACGGTAAAATTCGCATCCTTCGACGTCAGCTGCAGTGCCCCATCCACCAGCGACGCGGTTACACCGGTTTGGTGGGTCTTGGCATTGATGGCATTGACCATCTGGGTGGCTCGTTCGGCAGCGGTCTTGGCGCTGTCCACATCAATCGTCACTGCCTGGCCCGGAGCGCCGTCCACGGTCCCGGTGATGGTGAAGCTGGTCTTGCCGAAGATTGCCGGCTCGGCTTCGATGCCATTGGTCACCGCGGCTGCAAACGCACCGTTGTCGAACCCTCCGCCCGTCTGCGTGATGGTGAAGCTGCTGCCGTCTGCCCGGGTGAACTGGATGTTGCTGTCTGCGACGGTACCGGTGACGGTGATGCCAGCGGCCTTCAACTCTGCCGTCTTGCCGTCGATTGCCGTCTGCATCTCCGCCGCGCTCACGGCGACGCCTGCGGCACGATCGAGAATCTCAACTGTGCCAACTGTGAGGTTGTATGCAGTGCCGCCACCAGCAGCCACCGGCTGGAACGTGCCAGAAGCTGCGGAAGTGGAGGGCTGACCCTTGACGGCACCACCATCCGGCGTCACGCCCAGCGCCGATGCATTCGTGGAGGCACTCGTCCAGCTGCCCAGCTTGTGCACATTCGCATTGGCGATCTGCGAAATGTTGATGGTCTGGCCCTGGTCGGCGCCGATCTGGAAGGCCTGGTTGGTGAAGCTGCCATCCAGCAGGCTGGTGCCGTTGAAGTTGGTCTGCTCGGCGACGCGCTGGATTTCCTGCTTCAGCAGCTGCACTTCGGCGTTCAGCGCCTGGCGGTCGGACGCGGAGTTGGTGGCGCTGCGGGCCTGCACGGCCAGCTCGCGGATGCGCTGCAGGTTGTTGCCCACTTCACCCAGTGCGCCTTCGGCGGTCTGGGCCAGCGAGATGCCGTCGTTGGCATTGCGCGCGGCTTGGTTGATGCCACGGATCTGCGTGGTGAAGCGCTCGGAAATGGCCAGGCCGGCGGCATCGTCCTTGGCGCTGTTGATGCGCAGGCCCGAAGACAGGCGCTGGATCGAGGTGGCCAGCGAGCTGCTGCTGGTGGTCAGGTTGCGCTGAGCATTCAGCGACATGGTGTTGGTGTTGATGATCTGTGCCATGGTGCTTCTCCGTGGTTGCTCGGTTCGTATCGGTGTGGAAAGGCGCGGGACGCGCCGTGCTGGAAGTCAGGTGAAACGGGAATGGGTCAGCCGATCTTGTTGAACAGGGACATCGCCTGCATCTGGCTGAAGATGGTCTGGGCGGCTTGAAGGGCAGCGTTCTCCAGCTTGTATTGGCCGATCGCATCGGCGTAATCGAGATCGCGCATCGTCGAGAGCGTGCTCTTGACGGTGACGGCAGTGGCTTCGCGGGCGCTGGCCGCGGTATCGATGGCGGCCAGCTGCGCACCGCCCTTGGCTCGGGCGTCGATCATCGTTTCCGAGGCCCGGTTGAGGTCGCGGATGCTCGACTGCAGGGTGTTCTGCAATGCCGTGCGCTGGCTTTCAGTGGACGGGTCGGTTTCCAATGCCGCGACCAGGCTGTCCAGGGTGGAGAAGATGTCGCGGGTACCCGCGTCGCTGATGTTGAATTCGTCCCCGGCCGCCGGCGCACCCTCGATGCGCATGCTGACGCCGGCTACGACAATGTCTTCGCCGGGCTTGTGCGCGCCGGTGCCCACCACCGTGCCGCTGCCGTCCACGACCTCGTAGGCCCCTTCGGCAGCACCGGTGAAGCGAACGTTGAGCGTTCCGCCGGCCCAGCTGTCGCTGCCATCGCGGCTGATGGAGGTGAGCAGGCCGCTGCCACTGTTGCCGGCGGCGGCACTGGCATCGACGCGGCCATCGCCGGTGGGGATGCGCATGAAGATCTCGCTGCCGGGCAGGGCGTCGGACACCAGCTGACCGGGTGCAACCTCGACCTGGCGCTGGTTCTGGTCGCCGTTGTAGGTGACCGTGCCGCCCGACAGCTTGAACGGCGCATCGGCGTCGTTGCTGCCACCAAACAGGTATCGGCCGCTGCCATCGCGGGAATTGGCCAGCGAAAGCAGGCTGTCCTGGATGGTCTTCAGTTCGCTGACGATGGCCTTGAGGTCACTGGACTTGGGCACCGGGCTGTTGGCCTGGATGCTCAGTTCCACGGCGCGCGACATCAGTTCATTGACCTGGGCCAGCGCGTTTTCCTGGAGGCCAAGGCGGTTGTGCACGCTGTTGGCGTTCTTGCCCAGCTGCTCGAGACCGGCCACGACGCGGTCCAGTCCGACGGCGGTGCCGGCACCGACCGGATCGTCCTTGGCCGAGCTGATCTTGCTGCCCGTGGCGATCTGCTGCTCCAGATGGCTGATCTTCGACTGCTTGGCCAGCATCAGCGATACCGACTGGTTGAACATCATCCCGGTTGAAATGCGGGTGCTCATCGGCGGATTGCTCCCAGGATGGTCTGGAACATGTTGTCGGCGGTGGAGATCAGCTGCGAGGCGGCCTGGTAGGCCTGTTGCAGGCGCAACATGTCGGCGGCTTCTTCGTCCAGGTTCACGCCGGAGATCTCATCGCGCGAGGCCTGCGCCTTGTCCGAGATGACCTGCTGCGCATCGAGTGAATACTCGGCCGAGCGTGCGGCGGCACCGACCTGGGTGGTCAGGCCGCCGAGCGCGCCGTTGAGGGTGACCGTGCCGGCATTGAAGGCCTTGGCATCCTCGACCTTGGCCAGCAGCGCGGCATTGCTGTTGTCCGACGAGCCTGCCGGGGTGGGGGTGATGTTGAACGTGTCGCCGGTCTTGGGCGCACCATCCAGCACGAAGCTCCAGCCGTTGGCGCTGATGGTCTGGCCAGGCGTATAGGTCTGTGGCGCGCCGCCATTGATGGTGTAGGTGGTGGCGGAGGTGAACACGATCGCGGCAGGGTCGCGCAGGTTGGCGTTGCCAACGTCGGTGACGGCGACCCCGGTCAGCTTGCCAGTGCCAGTGTTGGCCAGTGCAGCCGCGCCCTTCACCGCAGCGGCGGCGGCGATGCGCGAGGGATCGGTGATGGCGGTTTCCAGGCTGCCGGCGACGCCCGCGGTCGGCTGCAGCAGGAACCGGTCATTCTTCGATGGCGTGCCGCCCACGACCAGCTCGACGCCGTTGATCACCAGCGGGTCAGCGGCGCTGCCCGTGCCGGTCAGGGCAATGCTGGCGCCGGTGTCGGCGCGGCTGGCCTGCCACTGGGTGCCGTCGAACTTGAGCACGATGTTCTGTGCGTCCAGCTTGGACAGGTCGCCATAGCTGGCCGAGATGCTGCCGGTGCCCGTGTTGCTGGAGTTGGGCGTGACGCGCGGGTTGCCGATGTTGAAGAAGTCACCACCCATCTGGCCATACAGGTCCACGCCCTGGCGATGCGCCTGGTTGAAGCTCTCGGCCAGGCCGACCGCCAGCTTGCCCAGTTCAGCCTGGGCCGGCGTCAGCACGGTATCGCGGAATTCAAGCATGCCGCCGATCTTCCCGCCCACCGCCTTGGGGTCCAGGGTGATGGTGCTGCCCTGGGTCTGCAGAGCGAGCTGCAGGCGCTCGGGCTGGTAGGGGTCGGTCACCGTGGTGACCTTGGACGCCGTCGTGCCGACCACCAGCGCGTTGCCGCCAGCGGTGTAGACGTTCATCACGCCGCCATCCTGCACAACCGCCGTGCCGCCGGTGTAGCCGACCAGCTGGGAAATCAGCTGATCGCGGCGATCCAGCAGATCCGGCGCGGCGTCGGTCACGTTGCTGCCGATCGCGCCGTTGATCTGTGCGATTTCCTGGGCCAGCCGATTGATCTCGGTGGCACCGGCGATGAGCCCGTTGTTGACCTCGCTGTTCAGGTTGTTCATCTGGGTGTTGAGCTGCCCGAAGCGGCTGGCAAGCGCCTTGCCACCATCCAGCAGGCTCTGGCGGTCAGCCGTACCTGCGGCATTGGACGACAGGCCGCTGACCGCATCGAAGAAGTTCGACCATGAGCCGGCAACGTTCGTGGCCGAGTCGGAGAACAGGGCGTTGACCCGGTCGGCCATGGTCGACAGCTGCTTCAGGCGCGCGAGTTCGCCACTGCTGTCGAGCAGGCGCGAGATCGCCAGCTGGTCTGCAGCCCGGCGTATGTCGGTGATTCGGGTGCCGCTGCCCACCTCGCCAAATCCATAGTTCTGCGGATCGGCGGTGGCGAAGTCGACCTTCTGCCGGCTGTAGCCGGGCGTATTGATGTTGGCGACGTTATGGCTGGTGGTCGCCAACGCACGCTGGAAGGCGAGCAGGGCACTGGTACCGGTGGAAAGGACGCTGGACATGGGGTTCCTCAACGACGGGTGATACCCAGCGCCGCAGTCGCGGTGCTGGCGAAGGTCTGGCCAAGGCGCGTGCCGGCGTCGGCTACGGCGGCCACGGCGCGCTCGATCGTCGGGCCGCCGGCGATCGCGGCGATCTTGGCCGCGTAGCGCGGATCGGTGGCGTAGCCGGCGCGCTGCAGGCCGCGGGCGAAGCCCTGCACGTCGGTGCCCGCCTGCAGGGCCTGCTGGTAGCGCGGGCTGCTCTTCAGCAGGCGCACGTAGTCGGCAAAGCTCTCGGCCGGGGTGCTGTAGGCGCGGAAGCTGGCGGTTTCGTTACGGCGCACGCCATCGACATACTCGTGGGTACCGGCAACGGCGCTCTGGCCCTTCCAGCCGGTGGCCTTGATGCCGAACAGGTTGTGCGAGGTGCTGCCGTCGGCGTGCTTGATCTGCCGCTTGCCCCAGCCGGTTTCCAGCGCGGCCTGGGCGACCAGGGCGCGGGCGTCCACGCCCAGTTCCTTGGCCGCGCTCTGCGCGTGTTCCCAGATGCTGGCCACGAAGCCCTCGGGGGTGTTCGCGCCCAGCTGGGCCACCGCGGTGCGCGTTGCCAGCGCATCGGCGTGAGTGCCGACGCTGCCGCGGTTGCTGGCGGTGGCCGCCCACTGGTCGTTGCTGGCGGCCCAGTCGTCGCCGTCGATACTGCTGGCGTACGGATCGTGGGTTCCCAGCGAACGGTGCATGCTGCTGCTGTCGCGGCCGGCGATCAGGTCCAGCGCCTGCTCCATCGGGGCCAGTGCCGGGTTGACCTCAGCCTGTGCGCCGTCCTGGTTGCCGGCGGCCATCTGCTGCAGCATGCGCACGGCCTGGCTGGCGTCGTCCAGCGACATCGACGGGGCCGTCGCGGCCGGTGCATTCAACTGGTACGCGCGGCTGGCCTTGGCCGGATCCACGCGGGTGTCCAGCGCCGGGCCATCGGCCTGCTGGCCGGACAGCTGACGGCTGATGATCGACGACAGGCCCAGGCCCTTGCCGCGGGTCATCGCCTCGGCGATCTTCTGGTCGTACATCTCCCGGAACATCTTGTTTTCACCGGGGAACAGCGAATCACCAAAGCTGGCATCACGCATGCTCTTGACCAGCATCTGTGCGAACTGGCCTTCCAGCTGGCGAGCGACCTTGTCGATCTTGGCCGGGTCGTTCTGCTGTACAGGATTGAGGTCAAAGGCGGGATTGATGCGCATGTCAGATCACCTCGAGTTCGGCACTCAGGGCGCCGGCCTGCTTCAGTGCTTCCAGGATCGCGATCAGGTCGCCAGGGGCGGCGCCCACGGCGTTCACGGCATGCACGATTTCATCCAGCGTGGTGCCGCCGTTGAACTTGAACATGCGGCTGCCATCGTTGGTGGCGGTGATGGTCGACTGCGGGGTGACCACGGTCTGCCCGCCGCCGAAGGCGTTGGGCTGGCTGACGTTGGCGTTTTCCTGAATGGTGACCGTCAGCGAGCCGTGCGAGATCGCGGCCGGGCCGACACGCACCTGCTGGCCGATGACCACGGTGCCGGTACGCGAGTTCACCACCACCTTTGCCGGTGCGCTGCCGGGAGTCAGTTCAAGGTTCTCGATGCGGGCCAGCAGGCCGATGCGTGCGCCGGGATCGGTCGGTGCGGCCACGGCCACGGTCACGCCATCGACGGCACGCGCAGCGCCTTCGCCGAAGGCATTGTTGAGTGCTGCGACCATGCGCGAGACGGTGGTGAAATCGCCGTTGTGCAGGTTCAGGGTGATGTCGCCGCCGTTGGCCAGCGGATCGGGCAGGGCACGTTCAACGGTCGCGCCATTGGGGATGCGGCCGACGCTGGGCACGTTCACCGAGACGCGCGAACCATCCTTGCCCTGTGCGCCGAAGCCACCGACGATCAGGTTGCCCTGGGCGATCGCGTAGATCTGCCCGTCGGCACCGCGCAGCGGGGCCATCAGCAGCGAGCCGCCGCGCAGCGACACCGCGTTGCCGATGGAGGACACGGTGATGTCGATCGGCTGGCCCGGCTTGGCGAAGGCTGGCAGCTCGGCGTGGATCGCCACGGCGGCCACGTTCTTCAGCTGCGGGTTGACGTTGGCCGGCACGTTCACGCCCAGCTCGCCCAGCAGGTTCTTCAGGCTCTGCACGGTGAAGGGCGCTTGGCTGGTGCGGTCACCGCTGCCATCCAGGCCGACCACCAGGCCGTAGCCGACCAGGGCATTGCCACGCACGCCGCCGACCTGGGCCAGGTCCTTGATGCGTTCGGCGCTGGCCGGGGCCGCCACGGCCACTGCCAGGACAAACACGCCGACGCATGCGGCGATGCGACGCTGCCAGGCGGAAGGGAAGAGAGAGTTCATGGCCATGCTCAGAACGGCGCCAGCGCGGAGTTGAAGAAGCGGCTTAGCCAGCCCATCGCGTTGGACTGCGCGACCGGGCCGCGGCCGCCGTAGACGATGCGGGCTTCGGCCACGCGGCTGGAGGGAATGCTGTTGTCCTGCGCGATGTCAGCCGGGCGCACGATGCCCTGCACCTGCACCAGCTCATCGCCCTGGTTCAGACGCAGGTTCTTCTGCCCCTGTACCACCAGGTTGCCGTTGGGCAGGCGTTGCACCACGGTTACCGTCACGCTGCCCTGCAGGCGGTTGCTCTGCGCGCTGTTGCCCTTGCCGGTGAAGTCACGCTTGCCATTGGCGGTCGCGCTGAGTATGTCCTTGCCGCCCAGGGTGACCGGTGCGCCGAAGATCGACGGCGTGCCGATGCTCAGGTCCGATTCCTTGGCGGTGGCGGTGTTCGCACTGGTCGTGGCGGTGGTGTTTTCCAGCAGGGTGATGGTCAGCAGGTCGCCGACATCGCGGGCGCGACGGTCCGAGTACAGCTGCAGCGTGGGGCCAGCGGCGTAGATCGCACCGGCGGTCGGCGCGGCCTGCGGCGGCATGATCGGCTGGATCGGCGCCATGGCCGGATACGGGCGCACGTCGCCGGCGATCACGCAGCCGCCAAGCAGGGCGGCCACGGCGCAGGGCAGGGCGATGCGGGCAAGTTTGGAAAGGAGCGACATGGCGATCATCCGTTGGCGACGGTCAGACGTTCTGGTTCAGGTAACCGAGCATCGCGTCGGTCGTCGAAATGGCCTTGGCGTTCATCTCGTAGGCGCGCTGGGTTTCGATCATCGAGACCAGCTCTTCAACCACGTTGACGTTGCTGCCTTCCAGTGCGCCCTGGACCACATTGCCCAGTCCGTTGAGGCCGGGGTTGCCGTTCTGGGCCGGGCCCGAGGCCGTGGTTTCCAGGTACAGGTTTTCGCCGCGGGCCTGCAGGCCTGCCGGATTGACGAAGTCGGTGAGGGTGAGCGCGCCGATTTCCACCGTCGCGGCGGCGTCAGCCATCTTCACGCTGATGGTGCCGTCGCTGCCGATGGTCAGCGACTGCGCGCCTTCGGGCACCTGGATGCCAGGCTGCACCGGGTAGCCGCTGTTGGTGACCAGCTCGCCGTCCTGGTTGATCTTGAACGAGCCATCCCGGGTGTAGGCCGAGCTGCCGTCGGGCATCTGCACTTCGAAGAAACCGCGGCCGTTGACCATCACGTCCAGTGCGCGGCCGGTCTGCTGCTGGCTGCCCTGTTCGAAGTTCTTGGCGGTGGCCACCACGCGCACGCCGGTACCGATCTGCAGGCCGGTCGGCAGCTGGGTCTGCGCCGAGGACGAACCGCCGGGCTGGCGCACCTGCTGGTACAACAGGTCCTCGAAACTGGCGCGGTCCTGCTTGAAGCCGGTGGTGTTGGTGTTGGCGAGGTTGTTGGAAACCACCGACATGCGCATCTGCTGCGCATCCAGTCCGGTTTTCGCGATCCACAGTGCCTGGTTCATCTTCGAAGTCCTGTCTGGGTGAAGCCGGCCGCGCGGTGCGGCCCTTGTGTAAAGCAGTGCAAGCGGTGTGCCAGCAATGGCGCGTGCCGGTGCCGGAATTCCGTCAGCCGCCCAGTCGCAGCAGACTGTTGGCGCTGCGCGCGTTCTCGTCGCCGTGCTTGATCACCTGCACCTGCATTTCGTACTGGCGCTGCAGCTGGATCATCTGCACCAGCGCACCGGCGGCATCGACGTTGCTGCCTTCAAGCTGGCCGCTGTGCACCGTCGGGCCCTGTGCCTGGGCGAACGGCTGCTGCGGATCGGTGTTGGCGAACAGGCCATCGAGCCGCCGCTCGAGGCGATCGTCGGCGGCCTGCACGATCTTGATGCGGCCGATCATCGCCATCGTCTGCGGGCCTTCGCCCTGCGGGATGATCGAGATCGTGCCGTCGTTGCCCACTTCCATTGCCTGGTACGGCGGGATGGCAATCGGGTTGTTGTTGTCGTCCAGCACCGGACGGCCACTGGAGGTCACCAGCTGGCCGTTCGGCGTGACCGACAGCGCGGCGCCACGGGTGTACGCCTCGCTGCCGTCAGTAGCCTGCACGGCCAGCCAGGTACCGGTCTGCAGCGACAGGTCCAGCGGCTTGCCGGTGATGTGCTGCGCGCCGGCGGTGCGGTTGAAACCGGCGTCGACGTGCAGCGCATCCACCCGCGAGGCAAAGCCCTGGCCACGGATCGGGAAGGCTTCGGTGTTGGCCAGCGCTTCCTTGAAGCCGGGGGTGTCCGAGTTGGCGAGATTGTGGCTGAGCGTTCCCTGCGCCTGCAGGGAGGCGCGCGCGCCGGTCATCGCAACGTAAAGGGCTTTATCCATGGGGGGCGTTCCGTGACAGGTTCAGCAGGTCATCAACGGATGTTGATGACGGTCTGGGTGATCTGGTCCTGCGTGGTGATCATCTGCGCGTTGGCCTGGAAGTTGCGCTGCGCGGTGATCATGTTCACCAGCTGCTCGGTCAGGTCCACGGTCGATGCTTCCAGCGCGCCAGCCTGGATCTTGCCGAGGTTGGAGCTGTCCGGCGCCGCGGTGCGCGGAGTGCCCGATTCGAAGGTCTCCACCCACAGGTTGTTGCCCTTCTGTGCCAGGCCCTGGGTGTTGTTGAAGCTGGTCAGGGCGACCTGGCCCAGCGGCTTGTCATCACCGTTGGAATAGCGTGCATACACCACGCCGCTGTCGGAGACGGTGATCTCGTTGAGCTTGCCGGCCGCATAGCCGTCCTGCTGCGTGTTGCGCAGGGCGAACTTCTCGCCGTACTGGGTCGAACCGCTGATGTCCAGGGTCATGTTCAGTTCGCCCGCGCCCGTGGTCGGCGTGAACGTTCCAAGGCTGACCTTGCCATTGGTCGGGTTGGTGAGCTTGCCGCTGTTGTCGAACGTGATCGCGGTCGGCGTGCCGGCCGGCTCGCCATCGACGTAGTTGTGCACGGTCCAGGCGTTGGTCGCGGCTTCCTTGACGAAGTACGACACCTGGATGTGGCTGACGCCCAGCGAGTCATAGACGGTGATGCCGCCGCTGGACTGGTTGTAGCTGTTGGAATCGGTCGGGTCGAAATCGGCGACCGTCGGCTCCTTGGCGTTGGCGGGCAGGGTGAAGCCCACCTTCACTTCGCTGGTCTGCTTCGGCGGGCTGTCGGTGGTCAGCAGCTGCAGGTCGACCAGGCGGCCGGCGTCGAAGCCGGTGCCATCGGCGTTGGGCGCGAACACCTGCAGGCGTGCACCCTGCGGATTGACCACGTAGCCGGCAGAATCGGTCTGGAAGTTGCCGGCGCGCGAATAGACGCGTGCGCCGTTCATGTTCATGGTGAAGAAGCCCTCACCGGAAATGGCCATGTCCAGGCTGCGGCCCGTCTGGTCGTTGTTGCCCTGGATGAACTGCTGGGCCACGTTGGTGACACGCGCGCCGGAGCCGGTCTGGTTATTGGACAGGCCGTAGCTGGTGGCGGCAAACAGATCGGCGAACTCCGCACGCGACTGCTTGAAGCCGACCGTGTTGACGTTGGCGACGTTGTTGGCCGTGACACTCAGGTCGGTATTGGCGGCGTTGATGCCGGACAGCGAGACATTGAAGCCCATGGGATTGCTCCTGGTAGATGCGGGGGTGCGGCTCAGCTCACGCGGAGCACGTAATCGATCGGGGCCGTGCCCAGGCCCTTGAGGTTCAGGTACAGGCCATCGGAACCAACGGTGACGCTTTCCACCGGTGCCTGCACGTACGTGGAGAGCTTGGTGCTGGTGCCCGCGGTGTCGACGTGGTTGGCGACGATGGAGTACTTGCCCGGTTCCATGCGCTTGCCATTGGCGTCCTTGCCATCCCACTTGAACGCGACCTCACCGGCGGCGCTGGCCTCGACACTGATCGAGGTGACCTTGCTGCCGTTGGCATCGGTGACATCGACGGTGACGATGCCGGCGGCCGGTGCAGCGACGGTGCCACTGACATCGCCTTCCGCTTCGAGTACCAGCTTCTCGGACGGCACCAGCACTTCATGGCCGACCAGCGCCGCGCCACGCAGTACCTGGTCGCTGGCCATGGATTCCTGGAAGCCCTTCACCGAGGTGTTGAGGTCGGTGATGCCCTGCACGGTGGACATCTGCGCCATCTGCGCGACCATCTGCGTGTTGTCCATCGGCTTCAGCGGATCCTGGTGCTGCAGCTGCTCGGTCATCAGGCGCAGGAAGTCCGCCTGGTCGAGCGTGTTCTTCTTCTTGGTGCTGTTGCTGTTGGGGGCGTTCAGGCCGAGTGCGGCGTAGACGTCCTGGTTGGTCTGGGTGGTGACGGTGGTCATGCGGTGGTCCTCGCGAGCGCGCCTCAGCGGCCCATGGTCAGGGTGGCCAGGGCCAGTTCCTTGGCGGTCGTCAACATCTCCACGCCCGCCTGGTAATTGCGCGAGGTCGAGATCAGGTTGACCATCTGCGCCACCGGATCGACGTCGGGCTGGTAGATGTAGCCATCGGCATCGGCCAGCGGATGGCCGGGCTCGTAGCGCTTGATCGGCGCCGCATCGCTCTGGGTGATTTCCTTGACCTTCACCGAGGTGATGTTCGGATCGGTCTTGCTGGTCACGGCCTGGAAGATCGGCTCCAGCGGCTTGTAGACCGCGTCGGCCGAGCCGGCGATGCTGTCGGCGTTGGAAAGGTTGGAGGCGATGGTGCTCATGCGCACCGACTGCGCCTGCAGTGCGGAGCCGGCGATATCGAAGATCGGCAGGTTGCTCATGGCTTACTGCCCCGTGATCGCGGTGAGCATGGAACGGACCTTGCTCTCGACGAAGCTGAGCGAGGCACGGTATTCCAGCGCGGCGCGGCCATAGGCGGCGCGCTCGGCATCGGGGTCGACGGTGTTGCCGTCCAGGCTGGGCTGCACGCCCTCGCGGGCCACCTGGAACGGGTTCAGGCCACTACTGATCTCGTAGTGCTGCTCGTTCGTGGTGGTCATCAGGCCGTTGGCGTCCAGCCCCTGGGCAGTGCGCAGGGCGGCGTCGAAGTCCAGGTCCTGGGCCTTGTAGCCGGGAGTGTCGGCATTGCCGAGGTTGCTGGCGATCAGCTTCATCCGCTGTTCGCGCAACGGCATGGCCTGGGCGTGCACGCCCAGGTAATCGGTAATCAGGTTGCGCACGGTGCACTCCCACGGGAACGATGCCCGGGAAGCTGCAAGGGGTGTGCCAAAGCGTGGGTGCCGCCGGGCCTGGACTGGCGG
>NZ_QETL01000071.1:0-21400 GCF_003105135.1 Stenotrophomonas sp. SPM
TGACTAGGCCGCCGGGCATGGCCCGGCGCTACCGGTTAACGGGGACCGTCCAGCAGGTCCCGCACCCGGTAGCTGCCCGGCGCCCGCCCCTGCAGCTGGCGGGCGGCAAACAGCGCACCGCGGGCGAAAATGTCGCGGTTGGCGGCGCGGTGCACCAGCTCGATGCGCTCACCCAGGCCGGTGAACTGCACCAGGTGTTCGCCGACGATGTCGCCGGCACGCAGGCTGGCGTAGTGCGGCTCCGCCCCGCCCCGCTGCGCGGCCGCGCCCAGGGTCAGCGCGGTGCCCGACGGCGCATCCTTCTTCTGCGTGTGGTGCGACTCGACCACATCGCAATCCCAGCCGGCCAGCGCCTGTGCGGCGCGCTCGACCAGTTCATCCAGCACCGCCACGCCCAGGCTGAAGTTCGACGCCCAGACCAGCGGAATGGCACCCGCGGCTGCCTCCAGTGCCTGCCGCTGCACGCTGGAAATGCCGGTGGTGCCGGACACCAGGCCCGCACCGCGCTCCACGCACAGCGCCAGCATCGGGTCGAAGCCTTCAGGCAGGCTGAAGTCGATGGCCACGTCGAACGCCGGCGCGCCTCCCAGCTCGCTGGCGGCGAAGTACGGCACGCCCTCGATCACGCGCTGGGCCGGCGCGCGGCCGGTCACCGCAGCGACGATCTGCAGGGAATCAGCGTGTTCGGCGGCCAGCCGCAACAGGGCCTGGCCCATGCGCCCGGAGGCGCCGTGAATAAGCAGTCGGAGGGGAGTCTGGTTCATGCACGCAGGCTAGCGGCAGCACGCATGGTCCGGCAAGCGCTGTGGCTGCTACGCTGCGTGCCCCCTCAAGCGCTGGCCCGCACCTCATGCACCTTTGCAGACCGCCCGCGCCAAGTGCTGACGCCATCATGCCGCCTGCGCGGATGCAGGGCTGAAACGGTGCGCATTTCCGAAGTCGCGCGCCGCACCGGCGCCAGCGCCAAGGCGATCCGCCTGTACGAGGCACGCGGACTGCTGCCGCCGGTGCCGCGCCTGAACCGCTATCGCGACTACAGCGAACAGGATGTGGCGTGGGTACAGCTGATCCGGCAGGCGCTGGGACTGGGCATCGGATTGGCCGCCATCACGCGCCTGCAGCGCAGCGACGGCCAGCTCGACTGGCCGGCAGTGCTGGTCCTGCTGGAGCGCCAGCGCACTGCGATTGCTTCCGAGCGCGAGCGGCTTGCCCGGATCGAGGTCGAACTGCAGGAAGTCACCGGCGAGCTGCGGCAATGGCTGCAGCAGGGCGATGGCACCTGCGTTCTGGTTCCTGCCGGCTGCCTTGGCGGAGTTTGACTCTGCCCTAGGGGCATAGCGCAACGTCGGTCGCTTTCCAGCCTTCGAGACTGCCGTGTCCCGCTCCATCCTGATCCTGCTTGGCCATCCCGACCGTGACAGCCTGTGCGGCGCCCTCGCCCAACGCTACGCGACCGCCGCCAGCAACGCTGGCCACCGCGTGCGCTTGATTGCCCTGGGCGACCTTCAGTTCGACCCGGTACTTCGCCACGGGTATCGCCAGATCCAGCCGTTGGAAGCCGACCTGCAGGATGCCGCCGACGCGATCGAGGCCTGCGATCATCTTGTACTGGTCTACCCGACCTGGTGGGGCGCGCTGCCTGCCCTGCTGAAAGGCTTCTTCGACCGCGTGCTGCTGCCAGGCTTCGCCTTCCGCTACCGGCGCGATTCGGTATGGTGGCACCGGCTGCTGGCTGGACGCAGCGCGCGGGTCATCACCACCCTGGACACGCCGCCCTGGTACTACCGGTGGATCTACCGCGACCCGGGAATTACCCAGATCCGCAGCACCATCCTGGAATTCTGCGGCATCCGCCCAGTGCGGGTCACCCGCCTGGGCGCCGTGCGCAGCGGCACGCCGCAACAACGCGAACGCTGGCTGGCTCAAGCGGCCGGGCTGGGTGCGCAGGCGCGCTGACGCGTCGCGGCGAACAGCCCGCCTCGCCCGGCCCGCAACGTAGCTCCATGCGTGGATGATCAATCGGCAGTGAGGACCAAGGCCCGCACCCATCGGAGGAGGCCCGCCCCCAGCAAAGCAGGAAGGGCAGGCTCAGTGCCGCTTCGGCGGTGCCGGTCCGCAGCTGTCGCAGCCACCGCAGGCGCCACCACCGCCACTGGCCGGCGGCGCGATCTTCCGCCCCAGGCCCTGCACCCAGGCCGCCCGGCCCGGCTTCAGCAGGGCCAGTGCCAGCGTGCTGCGCAGCCTGCGCGTGGTAACCGGAAACTGCTTCTTCATCACCACCCACACGCTGGCCAGCACGGCCACCGCGACGATGAAGTACTGGATCAGCAGGCCGGCGTCCATCAGCCGCCTCCCAACGCCACGGTCACCTGGTAGGTGATCAGTGCCGCCACGTAGGCCGCCGCGAACAGGTACAGCGCCGAGAAGCCCATCGTCTTCCACGAATTGGTTTCGCGCTTGATGGTGGCCAGCGTCGAAATGCACATCGGTGCGTAGATGAACCACACCATCAGCGCCAGGCCGGTGGCCAGCGACCAGCCATCGGCCACCACCGGCGACAGCGCCGAGATGGCCGCATCGTCATCGGCTGCCGACAGCGCGTAGACCGTGGCCAGCGAGGACACCGCCACTTCGCGCGCGGCCAGGCCCGGGATCAGCGCGATGCAGATCTGCCAGTTGAAGCCCAGCGGAGCGAAGATCGCGGTCATCGCATGGCCGATCTGGCCGGCGTAGCTGTAATCGATGGCCGGCATGGTGGCGTCGGCCGGGGCGCCCGGGAAGGTCAGCAGCACCCACAGCAGGATGGTCAGGGCCAGGATGATGCCGCCCACCCGGCGCAGGAAGATCATGCCGCGCTCATACAGGCCCACGGCCAGGTCGCGCACGTGCGGCAGGCGGTAGGACGGCAGCTCCAGCATCAGCGGGTGCTCGCTCTTGTCGCGGCGCCACTTCTTCATCACCCACGACATCACCAGCGCGCTGAGGATGCCGGCCACGTACAGGCCGAACAACACCAGGCCCTGCTGATTGAAGATGCCGACCTTGCCGGCCGGGATGAACGCACCGATCAGCAGCGCGTACACCGGCAGTCGTGCCGAGCAGGTCATCAGCGGCGCCACCAGGATGGTCGCCAGGCGATCACGCGGGTCCTGGATGCTGCGGGTGGCCATGATGCCCGGCACCGCGCAGGCGAAGCTGGACAGCAGCGGGATGAAGGAACGGCCCGACAGGCCGGCGCCCGCCATCATGCGATCGAGCAGGAACGCCGCGCGCGGCAGGTAGCCGGACTCCTCCAGCGCCAGGATGAAGGCGAACAGGATCAGGATCTGCGGCAGGAACACCACCACCCCGCCGAGGCCGGCGATGATGCCGTCCGTCAGCAGGCTGGTCAGCGGGCCTTCGGGCAGCACGCCGCCGACGAATTCGCCCAGCCAGCCGAAGCCGGCTTCGATGCCATCCATCAGCGGCGTGGCCCAGGCGAACACCGCCTGGAAGATCAGGAACATGACCACCACCAGGGTGATCAGGCCGAACACCGGGTGCAGCAGCCAGCGGTCCAGGGTGTCGTCGATCTTCGCGGTACGCGCCGGCATGCTGACGGCCGCCGCAAGGATGCTGCGCACCTTGGCGTGGTAATCGATGCCGCCCTCGACGCCGGCCAGCGGCGCATCCAGGTGCGGCACCATCGCATCGAGGCGGTCGACCAGGGCCTTGGCGCCCTGCTTGCGCACGGCCACGGTTTCCACCACAGGCACGCCGATCTCGCGTTCCAGCGCGGCCACGTCGATGCGGATGCCACGGCGCTGGGCCGCGTCCACCATGTTCAGCGCGATGACCATCGGCTTGCCCAGCTCACGCAGTTCCAGCGCGAAGCGCAGGTGCAGGCGCAGGTTGGTGGCGTCGATCACGCACAGCAGGACGTCTGGCGCGGCCTCGCCCGGGTAGAAGCCCCGGCAGAGGTCGCGGGTGATCGCCTCATCCAGGCTGGCCGGCTGCAGGCTGTAGGCGCCCGGCAGGTCGAGCACGGCGAACTCGCGGCCGGACGGCGCACGCAGGCGGCCTTCCTTGCGCTCGACGGTGACGCCGGTGTAGTTGGCGACCTTCTGCCGGCTGCCGGTCAGCTGGTTGAACAGCGCGGTCTTGCCGCTGTTGGGATTGCCGACCAGCGCGATGCGCAGGGGAGCGGCGTTGACGGCAGCATTCATGCACAGGACTCCACACGGGCGGTGTCGATGACGATCCGCTTGGCTTCACTGATACGCAGCGCGAAACGAGTGAACCCGACCTGCACCAGCAGCGGCTCGCCACCGACCGGCCCCTTGGCTATCAGGCGCACTTCCTCGCCCTTGACGAAGCCCAGCTCGCGCAGGCGCCGGGCGATGGCATCGTTGGCCTGAAGGTCCTGCACGGAATCGACCACGGCCGGGGTATGCAGGGGCAGTTCGGACAGCGTCATCTAGCGCGATCTCAGCTGGATGTAAATGGTTCTCGATTCTAACATTCCCGCGTCGCGTCATGGCCCATGACCAATGGGCCGCTATGATCCATACAGGAATGGAGTAACCCCCGGAATCCCATGAACGATGCTTTGCTGATCGAGCGCGATGGCGCCGTCCTGACCCTCTGGCTGAACCGGCCGGAGCTGCACAATGCCTTCGACGCGAGCCTGATCGCCCGCCTGACCGCCGCCCTGGAGGCCGCCGGCCGCGACCCGGCTGTACGGGTGGTGGTGCTGGCCGGCCATGGCGCGTCCTTCTCCGCCGGTGCCGACCTGCAGTGGATGCGCGGCATGGCCGCCGCCAGCGAGGCCGAGAACCGCGAGGATTCACTGGCCCTGGCGCGCCTGATGCGCACCCTGGACGAGCTGCCCAAGCCGACCCTGGCCCGGGTCCATGGCGCGGCCTTCGGTGGCGGCGTCGGCCTGGTCGCCTGCTGCGACATCGCCATCGCCACCAGCGCGGCCCGTTTCGGCCTCACCGAGAGCCGCCTGGGCCTGCTGCCGGCGGTGATCTCGCCCTACGTGATCGAGGCCATCGGCCCGCGCCAGGCCCGCCGCTGGTTCGCCACGGGCGAACACTTCGATGCGGAAACCGCCCTGCGCATCGGCCTGGTCCACCAGCTGGTCGAGCCCGAGCGCCTGGACGACGCCCTGCAGCGCCAGCTGGCCCTGCTGGACAAGGCCGGCCCGATCGCCTCGTCCTCGGCCAAGGAGCTGGTCCGCCAGGTCCGCGACAGCCACGACCGTGACACCCTGGACCGCGACAATGCCGCCCTGATCGCGCGCCTGCGGGTGTCGGCCGAGGGACAGGAAGGGCTGGGCGCCTTCCTCGACAAGCGCGCCCCGCACTGGGTCACGGAGGCCTGACATGCTCGACCACATCGGCCTGTGCAGCGCCGACCTGCCACGCAGCCGGACGTTCTTCCTGCAGGCACTGGCGCCGCTGGGCATCAGCCTGGTGATGGAAGTGACCGCCGAACAGACCGGCAACCACGACCATGTGGGCTTCGGCAGCAACGGCAAGCCGTTCTTCTGGATCGGCAACGGCGGCAGCCCCAGCCACGGCGTGCACGTGGCCTTTGCCTGCGGCAGCCGCGCCGAGGTCGATGCCTTCCACGCCGCCGCACTGGCAGCCGGGGGCCGCGACAACGGCGCCCCGGGCCTGCGCCCGTGGTACCACCGCGACTATTACGGCGCCTTCGTGATCTGCCCCGATGGCAACAACATCGAAGCGGTCTGCCACCGCCCGGACTGATTCCCGCGCAGGAATGTGGCCGCTTTCGCGGCCGACCTGCGTATCCCTGTTGGCAGCCTGGTGGAGACCGGGCCGCCCCCGTTCTCCAGGAAACCCCGTGATCGCACCCGCTTCCGCACCTGCCGCCCGCCCCAACCTGCCCGCCACGGAGGTGCGCCGATGAGCGATTTCGTCCGCATCGTGGAAGTGGGCCCGCGCGACGGTCTGCAGAACGAAAAGCAGGCGGTGGCCACCGCCGACAAGATCGCCCTGATCGACCGCCTGTCCGCCACCGGCCTGCGCACCATCGAAGCGACCAGCTTCGTCAGCCCGCGCTGGGTTCCGCAGCTGGCCGATGCGGCCGAGGTCTATGCAGGCATCGATCGCCGCCCCGGCATCGCCTACCCGGTGCTGGTCCCCAATGAGCAGGGCTATGAACGTGCGAGCGCCGTGGGCGTACAGGAAGTGGCGGTGTTCACCGCTGCCTCCGAGGCCTTCAACCTCACCAACACCAATGCCGGCATCGACGAGTCACTGGCCCGCTTCGCGCCGATCCTGCGCCGTGCTGCCGGGGACGGCGTGCGCGTGCGCGGCTACGTATCCACCGTGCTGGGCTGCCCCTACCAGGGGGAAGTGCCGCTGGCCGACGTGGTGCGCGTGGCCCGCGCCCTGCATGAGATGGGCTGCTACGAAATCTCGCTGGGCGACACCATCGGCGTCGGCACCCCGCACAAGGCGCGGGCCATGCTGAAGGCGGTCGCCGCCGAGATCCCGATGAGCGCTCTGGCCGTGCACTTCCACGATACCTACGGCCAGGCCATCGCCAATATCGCCAGCTGTCTGGAGGAAGGCGTGCGCGTGGTCGACAGCGCGGTGTCCGGCGCCGGCGGCTGCCCCTATGCCAAGGGCGCCAGCGGCAACGTGGCCAGCGAGGACGTGGTCTACCTGCTGCAGGGCCTGGGCCTGGAATGCGGCGTGGACCTGCCGGCCCTGGCGGAAACCGGGCGCTGGCTGGCCGGCCTGCTGGGTCGCGCCACCGCAAGCCGGGTCGGGCAGGCCCTGGCGGCGACATGAACGACAGCGGCCCGCGCGACGGCCCGGCCCACGGCGAAGCATCCGCCGTGACCGACGACGCGCTGGCCGCACTGCAGGCCGCGCTGGCGGGCGACCCGCCTGCCGCACAGGCAAGACTGCTGCGCCAGGCGATGGAGGCACTGATCGACGCCCGCCTGCGCATGGGCGAGGCACAGGAGCGCTACGCCGCCCTGTTCGATGCAGTGCCCGACCCGGTCAGCATCCTCAGCGCCGACGGCGTGGTGCTGGACGTCAACCGCGCCGGCATCCACGCCTACGACCGCCCACGCGAAGCCATCGTCGGCCAGCCGATCGAACTGCTCAATCCCGACCTGCCCAGCGACCACCTGCAGCCGGTCTGGGAAGCGTTGAACCGCGGTGACACCTATGTCATCGAAGTGACCAACATGCGCGGCGATGGCAGCCGCTTCCCGGTGGAGGTGCATTCGGCCGGCTTCCAGGACCACGGCCAGCCCTGCATCGTGGCCGTGGCGCGCGACCTGAGCGGCCGCTGGCGTGCCGAATCGCGTTACCGCCTGCTGATGGAATCGATCGACAAGGGCGTGATCCTGTTCGACCGCAACCTGCGGGTGATCTCGGCCAACCCGGCCGCGCACCGCGTCCTCGGCATCACCAGCAACGGCAATGCCTTCGACGCCCTGCTCGACCCCGAGGCCTGGCTGATCGTCGACGAGCACGGCAACACCCTCACCCAGGCACAGTGGCCAACCATCCGCTGCTTCCAGGCCGGGCGGGTCATCCGCAGCACGATCATCGGCCTGTACCACCGCCCGCGCGGACGCATGCTGTGGCTGTCGACCACCAACGTGCCGGTGTTCGGCACCGGCTGCGACCAGGCCGACCATGTCTATTCGATGTTCAGCGACATCACCGAGCTCAAGCGCAACAACCTGCTGTTCGCGCGGGCACAGTCGCTGGCGCACATCGGCGGTTGGGAATGGGACCGCAGCCTGCAGCGCCTGTACCTGACCGACGAGGCCCGGCGCATCGTCGGCCAGCCCGACGACCTGCAGGACATGACCGCCCTGTTGGACTGCCTGCGCAGTGATGACCGCGCCTCCCTGCAGCAGGCCCTTGCCGATACCATCAAACACCGCAGCAGCTTCGGCCTGGAGCTGCAGGGCCAGCGCCGCGACGGCCACTCGTTCTGGATCCGGATGATCGGCGAGGTCTCCACCGGTGACGTCGATGCCGCGCGCATCACCGGCACCGTGCAGGACATCACCGAACGCAAGCAGGCCGAAGAAACCCTGCGCGTGCAGGCGCGCACCGACCCGCTGACCGGGATCATGAACCGCGACGCGGTGCTCACCGACCTCGGCGTGCGCATGGGCAGCCCGGGCCACGACCGGGTGGCGGTGCTGTATATCGACCTGGACCGCTTCAAGGTGGTCAACGACCTGCTCGGCCACAATGCCGGCGACGAGCTGCTGATCGAAGCGACCCGGCGCATCGCCACGGCCATCGGCACCGAAGGCCTGCTCGCCCGCTTCGGTGGCGACGAGTTCCTGGTGATCTGTGACCTGCGCGACCAGCCCGACCAGGCCGAGCAGCTGGCCGAGCGCATTACCGCCGCGTTCTCCTCGCCCTTCCAGCTGGGCAGCGACGAATTCCAGGTCACCGCCAGCATCGGCATCGCCAAGGCCCCGGGCGACGGCGACCGGCCGCAGCAGCTGATCCAGAACGCCGACACCGCCATGTACGAGTGCAAGCGCCGCACCCGCAACGGCTGGCACGTGTTCTCACAGGAACTGGCCGAGCGCCAGAACGACCGCCTGCAGATCGAGAGCCGGCTGCACAAGGCGCTGGACGGCGATGAGTTCCGCCTGGTCTACCAGCCGCAGATCAACCTGCGCACCGGCGCCATCACCGGCTGCGAGGCACTGATGCGCTGGCACAACGGCCAGCTTGGGCAGATGCGCCCGGACCTGTTCATCGGCCACGCCGAGCACACCGGCGACATCGTGCGGATCGGCCAGTGGGCGCTGCGCGAGGCCTGCCGGCAGGTGCGGCAATGGCAGGATGATGGCCTGGAGACGATGCGGGTGGCGGTCAACGTGTCCTGGCGTCAGTTCGTCGGCGAGGACCTGGCCCGCTGGGTACGCCAGGTACTGGACGAGTTCGAGCTGCCCGGTACGGTGCTGGAACTGGAGTTCACCGAGCGGGTGCTGATCGAGGATGCGCCGGACACCCTGCGCACCTTCGCCCGCCTGCGTGAGATGGGCGTGATGCTGACCATCGACGATTTCGGCGAGGGCTACAGCGCGCTGAACTACCTGCGCCGGCTGCCGATCCACGGCCTGAAGCTGAGCCAGCTGTTCGTCGAGGGCATCCCGCGCAACCGTTCGGACGTGGCGGTGTGCGAGGCGGTCTGCGCGATCGCCCGCAGCCTGGGCCTGGGCGTCGTGGCCGAGGGCGTGGAAACCGAAGCCCAGCGCCAGTGCCTGCTGGGCCTGGGGGTAAGCATCGGCCAGGGCTTCCTGTTCGCCCCGGGCCTGCCCGCCGGCGAGTTCGAGCGGCGGCTGCACGGGCGCGACCCGCCGAATATGTAGAGTCGAGCCATGCTCGACTGCCACAGGAAGATGCAGTCGAGCATGGCTCGACTCTACATTGCAGCAGCGCACAACAGCGCGCGCCGTGGCTTCCGTTAGAATCGGCGGTTCTCGAACCTGCAGGACCGTTCAATGCAGCTGTCTTCCGTACGTGCCGTGATCACCGGCGGCGTTTCCGGCCTCGGCCTGGCCGTGGCCCAGCACCTGGTCGCCAACGGCGGCAAGGTCGCCCTGTTCGATCTCAACGACGACAAGGGCGCGGCCGCCGTGGTCGAGCTGGGTGCTGACAAGGCCCGCTACTTCAACGTCAACGTCAGCGATGAGGCGGCGGTGGGCGCGGCCATCGACCAGGCCCACGGCTTCCTTGGTGGCCTGAACGTGGCGATGAACTGCGCCGGCATCCTCGGCGCCGGCCGCGTGCTGGGCAAGGAGGGTCCGATGCCGCTGGCCGGCTTCCAGGGCACGGTGATGGTCAACCTGGTCGGCAGCTTCAACGTGGCCACGGCCGCGGCCAACCGCATGCAGCACAACGAGGCCGGCGACGACGGCGAGCGCGGCGTGATCATCAACACCGCCAGCATCGCTGCCTACGAAGGCCAGATCGGCCAGGCCGCCTATGCCGCCAGCAAGGGTGGCGTGGTGTCGATGACCCTGCCGATGGCCCGCGAGCTCTCGCGCTTCGGCATCCGCGTCAATACCATCGCCCCGGGCGTGTTCTGGACGCCGATGGTGGACGGCATGCCCGAGGCCGTGCAGCAGTCGCTGGCCGCCTCCATCCCGTTCCCTTCGCGCCTGGGCAAGCCGGATGATTTCGCCAGCCTGGTCGGCTTCATCCTCGGCAACACCTACCTCAACGGCGAGACCATCCGCCTGGACGGCGCTACCCGCCTCGCTCCGAAGTGATTCCCCCGGGCGCCGGGACGGCGCCCACCCCCAACGACCAACAACACCATGAAAGCCAACGACATCAAGAAGGGCAACGTCGTCGAGTACAACAACGGCGTGTACCAGATCCGCGACATCGAGCGCAGCTCGCCGCAGGGCCGCGGCGGCAACGTCCGCTTCCGCTTCATCATGTACAGCGTGCCGGGCGGCAACAAGCTCGACGCCAGCTTCGATGCCGACGACAACCTGGTCGAAGTCGAACTGCTGCGCCGCCAGTCCACCTATTCGTACAAGGACGGCGATGCGTTCGTGTTCCTCGATGACGAGGACTACACCCCCTACACCCTCGACGCCGACGTGATCGGTGACGACGCCGGCTACATCACCGACGGCCTGACCGGCATCTACGTGCAGGTCATCGACGAGCAGCCGGTGGCGATCCAGCTGCCCGCCTCGGTCGTACTGGAAGTGATCGAGACCCCGCCGGAACTGAAGGGCGGCACCGCCACCAAGCGCCCGAAGCCGGCCAAGCTGAACACCGGCATCGAAATCATGGTGCCGGAGTACATCGCCAACGGTGAGCGCGTGCTGGTGAACACCGCCACCGGCGAATTCGCCGGCCGTGCGGACTAAGCACCTCGCGCTGGTCGCCTGCCTGTCCCTGCTTGCGGCGTGTTCGCCGCAGGCAGCGGACAGCGCTGCTGAAACCACGCCCAAGGTACCCGCAAGCGAATCGGCTGCACCGCCCGTGGCGACAGCACCGGCGGCCGAGCCGGCCGCCGTCGTGGCGCACTTCGCTACCCCGTCCACCGGCAATGAAGCGCTCGACCAGGCGCTCGCCGCCGCAGGCTGTCCCGTGCCTGGGGACGTGTATGACGTTGACGACGTGCGCATCTACTGCCAGATGCCGGCGGACGTGCAGGCCTTCCTCGCGCGTGAGAACACCTGCCAGCATTTTGCCGGTGAAGAGCCTTACGACGACGAGCGTCGTCGCGAACTGGAAGAAGCCAGCGCCACGTACTGCGAAGGCCGCGAAAAGATCTTCACCGGCCTGGTCGCGCGCCATCGCGATGACTGCGCGGTCCGCTCCGCGCTGATCGACATCAACGGGCGCTACGACCTGGACTTCGACCTGGACCTGAAGCCCTGCGAGGGCTGATCGATGAACGCCGGGCGTGGCCCGGCGCTACCGGCTTCTGTAGAGCCGAGCCCATGCTCGGCTGCGTCTGTCGATGCATCGCGGACGAAGCGCCATCCGGGCATGGCCCGGCGCTACCGGCCTGCGCTCATTTGCCACCGAAATTGCCGCAGCCGTGGTACTGGTGCGCGCCGATGGTCAACATCGCTTTGGCCTCGAATGATTCGCCGCTCATGCCGTCCTGGCAGGTGGTGCGCTGGAAGCTCAGCTTGATGGGCGTGCCATCGGCGGCCTTGCCGGCCCAGCCATCGGCGCCCGCGGTGGGTGCGGCAACCTGGAAACGGCGCTCGCCGTAGTCCACCTCGACCTGCAGGCCTGGTCCCTCGCCACCAACCACCGCCAGCCAGCCGGGTTCGTTGCCGGTGGCACGGAACGCTGCGCTGCCGTTGCCTTCGGTTTCGCTCGCGGCGGCACTGTCCGTCGGTGGTTCAGGCAGGGGCGCTGGCAAATCGGCGCTTGCCGCTGCCGCAGGGGCTGTTGCCGGCTGGCACGCGGTGAGGATGATGCTCAGGGAGGCAGCCAACAGGCTGGGAGCTGTACGCATGGCTCGACTCCTTGTCGATACTGCTGAGGACACCTGACCGTAACACTTCGGCGCAGGCAGGGGCTGAAAGCCGCCTGACCGCAGCCCCAGGCGTGCGGCAATCAGCGAACGGCCACGCCGGCTGCCGGCGGCGCTGCCTGCTCCCGCAGTCGGTTGCCGAGTGCGGCCAGGTTGGCATCGATGTCATCCAGCTCCTGCCGTTGTCCGGCAGGCAGCTCTGCGCGCAGTTGCTGTCGCAGCGACTGCCAGGCAGGCACGGCCGCGGCACTGGCGGCGGTCACGGCCTCGGCAACCACGGCCTGCTCCTCGGCCAGCGGCAACCCGTAACCGGCATCGGCCTGCAACCGACCCGGCCGCAACCACTGCCCGCTCTGTTCCAGCAGGCCACGCAGCCGCGCGGTTGCCGGGCTGTACGGCGCCGCCAGCAGGCGACGCTTCAAGGTATCGCGCGCACGCAGCTCGGCACGGCGCTGCGCGGCCTGCTCCAGCAGCAGCAATCCGGCGCTGGCGCGCACATCGCCCTGCTGCAGCCAGGGCTCGCGCTGCCGCGCGGGCAGCTTCAGCCAGCCGCGCACGTCCGCCGCTGGTAAAGCGTTCTGTGCCGCCGCGACCGCAAACAGCTGCTGGTAATGATCGCGTGCCGATGCGAAGTAGTAACCCTGCGCCTGCGCACGGGCAGGATCATCCAGCACCTGCACATCCAGCGCGTCCAGTCGCGCCAGCCGACGGCGCAGGCCGCGCGGGGTCAGCTGGGCCAGGCCCGCCTCGCCCAACCGCGGCACGCCGGCCTGGAGCAGCTTGGCCGTTTCCACCGCACAGTTGTTGCTGACGAAGTAATAGCGCCCGTCATAACTCCAGTGCACCTGCGCAGTCCGCTCGAGCAGGCTGGCAATCTCGCTGCGGTCGAGCTTCAACGGCAACGACTGCAGGCCGCGCAGCTCGACCTTGGTGTATTCGTCCACCACCTGCTGCAGCGGCAGCACGAACAGGCGCGACGGGTAGCCGCCGGTCAGGCCACGCCAGTTTGAGATCTGCACGTCGCCGACGAACGCACGGAAGGACAGGACACGGTGGTATTCCAGATCCAGCCGGCAATCAGGCCCCGGCACACGGCCCGGGCGGCAGATCACCAGCCGCAGCATGCTGTGGCCCCAGCGGCTCATCGGCTGCGCACTGCCCTCGGCGAACAGGTAGTCCACGGCGTAGACGCGCGACGGGTCCAGCCGCAGCAGCGAGGCGGCGCCCTCCTCCTCCTCGGCCTGCAGCAGCGGCACGGTACGCTCGCACTGCGGGGTCGGCAGCGACGGCGGCGTACCGAAATGCTGCCGGTACCACTGCGCCACGGCCGGCCGGCGACAGGCGAATTCGGCATCGAGCACGAAGCGCTCGGCGTTCACCGCCAGGTATTCGGCGGGGTCCTGCAGCTCATAGGGATCCGGGCTGCGGTCGCTGAAATGATTGGCGCCACGCCCCAGGAGCCACGGCCTGCGCTGCCAGCCGGCCAGGTCACGCCAGCGCGCGCTGCGCGACCAGTTTGCGCCGCTGCGGTCGGCAACGTGGGTCAGTTCATGGATCAGCGCGCTGCGGCGCGCACGGCGCGCACCGGCCTGGCTGTCATCCAGCAGGTCCAGGCGCAGGGCGATGCGCCCGGCGAATGCGCGGCCGTGCACCTGTGCCGGCAGATCATCACGCCACGACACCCGCACCTGCTCGGGCAAGGCACGCAGCAGGCCCTCGGGCAGCAGCGCCTGCACATCGTCCAGCGTCTGCTGGGCGAGCAGCTGTTGCGGCTCGCTCAGTCCGGCCGGATCGAGCTGCAGGCGATCAGCCGCATGCGCAGCGTGAGCGATCAGCAGTAGCGCCACCCCAGGCGTGGCTGCCGTGATCGACCGCCTGCGCCCTGCGCTCTTCTGTAGAGCCGAGCCATGCTCGGCTGCCGTTGCCGTGTGTCCGCGTTGCAGGTCCAGCCGAGCATGGCTCGGCTCTACAGGGAGCGATGCCGGGACTGTCACGCGACGTGGATCAGCGCGCCAGCAGCGCGCGGGCCAGCTGCAGGTCGCTCTGCTGCTGGGCAGCGGCATCCTGCTCGCGCAGGTGCACCAGTGCCGCCTGCAGGCGCGCGCCACGGATCTGGCCATCGCTGGCAACGAAGGCAGCCGCGTCATCGCGCGCAGCCAGAACGACCTTGTCATCACCCGAACTGCTGCCCGAGGTACCTGCCGAAGAAGCGGAGGCCGAACCGGCCGACGTACCGGCCGACGAGCCGGCAAAGCTGGAAGCGAAACCGGCCAGCGGCAGGGACAGCAGGGCGAGCAGCAGAAGCGGACGGGTCATCGTGGTCATGCCATCAGTGGGTATGCGTGGAGCGTAATGGTTGCGTGAAGTCTTTGCCTGCATCAGACGTCGAACAGCTTGCCTGGATTCAGCCGCGCGTCGGGATCGAACGCGCGCTTGACCGCCTTCATCAGCGCGATTTCCGCTGGTCCGCGCGTACTGTCCAGGTAGCCCTTCTTGACCAGGCCGATGCCGTGCTCGGCCGAGATGCTGCCATCGAAACGCGCCAGCACCTGCGCCAGCAGCTTGGTCACGTGCTCGCACTGCATTACGAAATCGGCGTCGCTGGTGTCATCAGGCTTGAGGACGTTGATGTGCAGATTGCCGTCACCGATGTGGCCGAACCAGACCACGTCGAAATGCGGATATGCCTCGCCGATCAGCGCCTGGGTCTCGGCCAGGAACGCCGGCATCGCCGAGATCCGCACCGAGACGTCGTTCTTGTACGGCTTGTAGCGCGCCACTGCCTCGGTGATGCCCTCGCGCAGGCGCCAGAGCTGGGCAGCCTGGGCATCGCTTGCACTGATCACGCCATCGCTGACCCAGCCATTGCCCATGCAGTCCTCGAAGGCCGCCATGGCCGCCGCTTCCTGCGCCTCGTCATTGGCGGCGAACTCGGTGACCACGTAATACGGGTGCACCTCGTCGAACGGCGCCTGCGCGCCGTGGGCCAGCACGTGCTCGAGCGCGCGCTCGGTGAAGAATTCGAAGGCCTGCAGTTGCAGGCGCGCACGGAAGGCGGCAAACACCTGCATCAGCACGTCGAAGCTGGGCACCGCCAGCAGCATCACGTTGCTGGCCGGCGGCGGGTCGGTCAGCTTCACCGTGGCCTCGACGATCACGCCCAGCGTGCCCTCGGAGCCGATCATCAGCTGGCGGAAGTCGTAGCCGCTGGAATTCTTGATCAGGCCCTTGTTGAGTTCCAGCAGCCCGCCGCTGGCGGTGACCACCTTCAGCCCGGCGATCCATTCGCGGGTATTGCCGTAGCGGATCACGCGGATGCCGCCGGCATTGGTGGCGATGTTGCCGCCGATCGAGCACGAACCACGCGCGGCGAAATCCACTGGATAGATCAGGCCGTGTTCCAGCGCGGCGTTGTGCAGTGCCTCCAACGGCATGCCCGCCTGCACCACCAGGGTGCGGTCGACGGCGTCGTAGGACAGCGCCTTGTTCATCCGTTCCAGGCTGAGCACCAGCTCGCCGTTGGCCGCCACCGCCCCCCCGGACAGGCCGGTGCGGCCGCCCGAGGGCACCACCGCCACGGCTTCGGCCGCGCTCCAGCGCATCACCGCCTGCACCTCCTCCACTGTTGACGGCAGAGCAATCGCCAGAGGCGCCGGCGTCCAGCGCCGGGTCCAGTCGCGGCCGTAATGCTCCAGCTCGGCAGGGTCGGTCTTCAGCTTCAGGCCGGGACAGGCCTGCTGCAGCGAGGCGATGCGGGAATCGGTCATGACAGTCCAGCGCGGTGCGTGAAGAACGGGCAAGGGTGCCAGCGGCGCGGGCCAGCGTCCAGCCCCGTCAATAGACGGCAGATGGCTACGGATGCAACTATTTCCGCACTGCACCATGGCCCCGGCGATCTGGCATAGTGGTCAGCCCCTGTCCCACTGGCCGTGCCGAAACATGTCGCCGAAGAAGACCTCGTTCCCCAAGCAGGATATCCGCGTGCTGTTGCTGGAGGGGGTCAGCCAGACCGCCGTGGAGGTGTTCACCTCCGCCGGCTACAGCCAGATCGAAGCGCACAGCAAGGCGCTGCCGGAAGACGAACTGAAGGCGCGCATCGCCGAGGCGCACATCGTCGGCATCCGCTCGCGCACCCAGCTCAGCGCCGAGGTGCTGGCCGAGGCCAAGCGCCTGATCGCGGTGGGCTGCTTCTGCATCGGTACCAACCAGGTCGACCTGGACGCGGCCGAGCTGGCCGGCATTCCGGTGTTCAACGCGCCCTATTCCAACACCCGCAGCGTGGCCGAGCTGGTCATCGCCGAAGCGATCATGCTGACCCGCGGCATTCCGCAGAAGAATGCCGAATGCCATCGTGGCGGCTGGTCGAAGTCGGCCAGCGGCAGCCATGAAGTGCGTGGCAAGACCCTGGGCATCATCGGCTACGGCCACATCGGCACCCAGGTCGGCGTACTGGCTGAATCGCTGGGCATGCAGGTGATCTTCCATGACGTGGAAACCAAGCTGTCGCTGGGCAATGCCCGCGCTGCCGCCAGCCTGGACGACCTGCTGGCGCGCGCCGACATCGTCACCCTGCACGTGCCGGAAACCCCGTCCACGCAGTGGATGATCGGTGCCACCGAACTGGCGAAGATGCGCCCGGGCGCGCACGTGATCAATGCGGCCCGCGGCACCGTGGTCGATATCGACGCTCTGGACGCCGCGCTGGCCAGCGGCCATATCGGCGGCGCCGCGCTGGACGTGTTCCCGGTCGAGCCGAAGGGCAACGGCGATGTCTTCGAATCGCCACTGACCCGCCACGACAACGTGATCCTGACCCCGCACGTGGGCGGCAGCACGCTGGAAGCACAGGACAACATCGGCATCGAGGTGGCAGCCAAGCTGGTGCGCTACAGCGACAACGGCAGCACCCTGTCGGCGGTCAATTTCCCGGAAGTGACCCTGCCCGAGCACGCCGACAGCCTGCGCCTGCTGCACATCCACCAGAACGTGCCGGGCGTGCTGTCCAAGGTCAACGAGATCTTCTCGCGCCACAACGTCAACATCGACGGCCAGTTCCTGCGCACCGACCCGAAGGTGGGCTACGTGGTGATCGACATCACCGCCAGCGAGGAACAGGCCGGCGCCGTGCGTGACGAGCTGGCCGCGATCCCGGGCACCCTGCGCACCCGCATTTTGTATTGATGAAGGCGTCGCCGGGCATGGCCCGGCACGCACGACGGTAGCGCCGGGCCAAGCCCGGCGGAATGCTTCAGCGGGCCAGCCAGCGGTTGGCCATGCGCTGCATCGATTCGTCCGATGCGGGGTCTGCGGCGACCTCGGCCACCGGGCGCCAGGCTAGGTCGAGGGATTCCTCGCTGAGCACGAAGGCTTCGCCGCCCACGGCACGGATCACGAAACGCACGTCGTAGTGCCAGTGCCCCGGCACGTCCTCGCGTGCGGGAATCCAATGCTTGTCCAGGTCGAAGATCGCCGGATCGTCCAGCACCAGGCCGGTCAGCCCGGACTCCTCTCCCGCTTCCTTCAGCGCCACCCGGGCCAGGTCGCGGTCGCCATCGGCGTGGCCGCCCAGCTGCAGCCAGCGCTGCAGCTTACGGTGGTGGGTCAGCAGCAGGCGCTGGCCATCGGCACTGACCAGCCAGCAGCTGGCCGTGAAGTGCCCGGCCAGACGTTCACGACAGAAAGGATCTTCCGCTTCGTCGATCAATGTGCCGAATTCGGCAGCAAGCGCGTCGTGGGATGGCTCCCGGCGGGCGTAGTCCTGCAGCATCCCACGCAGGTGATCGTCAAGCGCGGCAAGGGATTCGGCGGGTTGATTCATGAATGCGGGGGGATCGGAAAAATACTGCTCATTATCGCCGTTCATTGTTGCGATTGCGCTTGTGCGGGGGCTTCAGCTTTGGCTAAGGTACAGCGGGCTGTTCGCACGGCCTTCACCATTCCAGGCCGCCGGCAACGCATCGGCGGCCCCAATCCGATCATCAGGAAAGTTCTGCATGCTGAAAGCACTGTTGAGGGTCAAGCCGGTCCAACCGGCCGGGCACGTCGATGCTGGCGAACCCATCGAAGGCAGCCTGGACGGCGAAGCCACGTTGAAACGGACCCTCACGGCGAAACACCTCATCATGCTCGGCATTGGTGCGGTGATCGGCGCAGGCATCTTCGTGCTGACCGGCCAGGCCGCGGCCAACCATGCCGGCCCGGCGGTCATGCTCTCGTTCGTCATCGCCGGCTTCGCCTGCGCGCTGGCCGGCCTGTGCTACGCCGAGTTCGCGGCGATGATGCCGGTCTCCGGCAGCGCCTACTCCTACTCCTACGCCACCCTCGGCGAAGGCATGGCTTGGTTCATCGGCTGGTGCCTGGTGCTGGAGTACCTGTTCGCCTCCGCCTCGGTCGCGGTAGGCTGGTCGGCCTACCTGATCAGCTTCGTCACCAGCACGCTGAACATGCCCTTCCCGGACGCGCTCAGCGCGGCGCCGATCGCCTGGACCGGCAGCGAGTTCGTGGCCTCCGGCAAGCTGTTCAACCTGCCGGCGGTGCTGATCATCGCGGCGGTGTCGGGCCTGCTGTATGTCGGCGTGACCCAGTCGGCCTTCGTCAACGCGATCATCGTTGCCATCAAGGTCACCGTCATCTGCCTGTTCATCGGCATCGGCGCGGCGCACATCGATCCGGGCAACTGGCACCCCTTCATCCCTGAAAACACCGGCCCGGGCGAGTTCGGCTGGAGCGGCATCTTCCGCGCCGCCACCATCGTGTTCTTCGCCTACATCGGCTTCGATGCGGTCTCCACCGCCGCCGGCGAGACCAAGGACCCGCAGCGCAACATGCCGATCGGCCTGCTCGGCTCGCTGGCCGTGTGCACCATCGTCTACATCATCGTCTGCGCGGTGCTGACCGGCATGATGCCGTACCACCTGCTGGGCACCGACAAGCCGGTGGCCACCGCGCTGGAAGGCTACCCGCAGCTGGCCTGGCTGAAGACCGCGGTCGAGATCGGCGCCATCGCCGGCCTGTCCTCGGTGATCCTGGTGATGATGATGGGCCAGACCCGCATCGCCTACACGATCTCGCGCGACGGCCTGCTGCCGAAGTTCTTCGGCAAGGTCCACGCCCGCTTCCGCACTCCGTACTGGGCCACGATCGTGGTCGGCGTGATCGCCGCGGCGCTCGCCGGCCTGGTGCCGCTGAACGTGCTGGGTGAACTGGTCTCGATGGGCACCCTGCTGGCGTTCGCCACCGTCTGCATCGGCGTGCTGGTCCTGCGCTACAGCAAGCCGGACCTGCACCGCCCGTTCCGCGTGCCGGCCGTCTGGATCATCTGCCCGCTGGGCGCGGCCACCTGCCTGTTCCTGTTCTGGCAGGCGTTCGTGGTGCATTGGCACCTGTTCGTGGGCTGGACCGTGCTGGGCCTGCTGATCTACCTCGGCTACGGCATCCGCAACAGCAAGCTGGCCAAGTCCTCCTGATGTGCCTACGGGCCGGCCCCTGCGCCGGCCCGTCCGTTTCTCCCCGCGCGCCGGCAGCGGCGCGCTTCGAAAAGATCGACATCCATGTTCAAGCAACTGTGGGCCACCAAGCACCCGCATGCCGCCCATGAAGACGCCAACGGCCTGAGCCTTCGCCGCCACCTCGGCCCGTGGGGCCTGACCGCCCTGGGCATCGGCGCGGTGATCGGCGGCGGCATCTTCGTCATCACCGGCCAGGCCGCGGCCAACCACGCCGGCCCGGCCATCATGCTGTCCTTCGTACTGGCGGCCATCTGCTGCGCCTTCTGCGCGCTGGCCTACGCCGAGTTCGCCTCGATGGTGCCGGTCTCCGGCAGCGCCTACACCTACACCTACGCCACCTTCGGCGAGCTCTCGGCCTGGTTCATCGGCTGGATGCTGGTGCTGGAGTACGGCGTGTCGGCCTCGGCGGTGGCGGTCAGCTGGACCGGCTACTTCCTCAGCCTGCTCAGCCAGTTCGACATCCATTTACCCGCGTCACTGGTCAGTGCGCCCCTGGATGCACAGCTGCGCCCGACCGGCGCCATCGCCAACCTGCCTGCGGCCGGTCTGGTGCTGCTGCTGACCTGGCTGTGCTACGTCGGCATCAGCAAGTCCTCGGCGATGAACATGGCGATGGTCGTGCTGAAGACCGGCCTGATCATTCTGGTCATCGTGGCCGGCTGGAAGTACGTGGACACCAGCAACTGGACCCCGTTCATCCCGGCCAACGAAGGCCCCGGCAAGTACGGCATGGAAGGCGTGCTGCGCGGCGCGGCGATGGTGTTCTTCGCCTACATCGGCTTCGAGGCGGTGTCGGTGGCGGCGCAGGAATCGAAGAACCCGCAGCGCGACATGCCGTTCGGCATGATGGTGTCGCTGGTGATCTGCACGGTGCTGTACATCGCCATGGCGGCGGTGATGACCGGCCTGGTGCCCTACCCGCTGCTGGGCACCGACGAGCCGGTGGTGACCGCCGTGGCCGCGCACCCGCAGCTGGGCTGGCTGCGCTGGGTGGTCGAAGTCGGGGCCCTGATCGGCCTGTCCTCGGTGGTGCTGGTGATGATCATCGGCCAGCCGCGCATCTTCATGATCATGGGGCGCGATGGCCTGCTGCCGCCGGTGTTCACCAAGATCCACCCGAAGTACCGCACACCGCACATCAACACGGTCATCACCGGCATCGGCATCGCCCTGCTGGCGGCACTGTTCCCGCTGGACATCCTCGGCGAACTGACCTCGATGGGCACGCTGATCGCGTTCGCGGCGGTGTGCGCGGGCGTGCTGATCCTGCGCCGCACGCAGCCGGACCTGCCGCGTCCGTTCCGCATGCCGATGGCGTGGCTGATCTGCACGCTGGGCGTGCTGAGCTGCCTGGCGCTGCTGTCGGCGATGACGCTGCACAACTGGATGCTGATGGGCGTGTGGACGGTGGTCGGGTTCGTGATCTATTTCGGTTACGGGTTCAGGCACAGCCGCCTGCGGGGTCAGTAAGGGTTTATGTATTGCAGGGCCTGCGGCCCTGCACCCGCTGGAGCAGGAGCCGGAGCAACCGCAACGGCTGGGTTGAGGGGTTGGCGGGGAGGGGTGAGATTGCGGGGGACGCTGCAAGTACGTCCCTGTAAGCTCGGTCGCCGCATCCATGCGGCTCACGCCCCCGCAACCTCACCCCTCCCCGTCTTTGACGGTCTCCAGGCGCGTCCGGCGGATCCACGCCATGCGTGGATGAATTCCATCTGGGGAATGAACTTTCTCCGGTCTATGAATCTTCTGTAGAGCGGAGCCATGCTCCGCTCCGAGCAAGCGCAGCGCCGCGACCCGCTTTTCGCCTTTCCTTCTTCACTCCGTGGCTGGCGCGCACGGAACCTGTCCGTGGCCGGCCGGGGTGGGCT
>NZ_QETL01000072.1:0-20998 GCF_003105135.1 Stenotrophomonas sp. SPM
TGCCCGGCGGAATGCCTGATTGGCCGCGCTGCGCGCTCGCCGGGCATGGCCCGGCGCTACCCGATCCGGTTTCCGCTGTGCGGAAACAGAAACGCGCCCCATGGGGCGCGTTTCTGCAGGTGTCGCGGGAACGAAGGCTTACGCCTTCTTTTCCGCTTCCAGCTGCTTGCGGATCTGCGCATCCACGGCGGCAATCGCGGTCATGTTCAGCACGCGGCGCGAGGTCGCGCTGGTGGTGAGGATGTGCACCGGCTTGTTCACGCCCATCAGGATCGGACCGATCGCCACGCCGTCGGTGAACACACGCACCAGGTTGTAAGCGATGTTGGCCGCTTCCAGGTTCGGCAGCACGAACAGGTTGGCACGGCCCTGCAGGGTCGAGCCCGGCAGCAGCTTCTGGCGCAGGGCTTCGTCCCATGCGGTGTCGCCCTGCATCTCGCCGTCCACGTTCAGACGCGGGTTGCGCTTGAGCAGCATCTCGCGCACCTGGCGCATCTTCAGCGCATCCTTCGAATCGTGGCTGCCGAAGTTGGAGTGCGACAGCAGCGCCACCTTCGGCTCGATACCGAACAGCTTCATGCGGTAGGCGGCCTGCAGGGTCGCTTCGCACAGCTGCTCGGCGGTCGGGTCCTCCTGCACGTGGGTGTCCACGAAGAAGAACACGCCCTGCTGGTTGATCACGCCGGTCATGGCCGAGGTCGAGGTGACCTTCGATTCCAGCGGCAGCACGCTGCGCACGTAGCCCAGCTTCTTGTGGAAGCGGCCGACGATGCCGGTCAGCATCGCATCGGCTTCGCCACGGGCAACCATCACGGCGGCGATCAGGGTCGGGCGCGAACGCATCAGGTTCTTCGCCGCGGCCACGGTCACGCCGCGGCGGCCGGTCAGGCCGTGGTAGTACTGCCAGTATTCGTTGAAGCGCGGGTCGTCATTGATGTTGGTGACCTCAATGTTCTCGCCGACCTTCAGGCGCAGGCCGAGACGCTCGATGCGCGATTCGATGACGTCCGGGCGACCGATCAGGATCGGGTGCGCCAGGCCTTCGTCGACCACGTTCTGCACGGCCTGCAGCACCACTTCTTCTTCGCCTTCGGCGTAGACCACGCGCTGCTTGTCGTTGCGCGCGCGGTCGTAGACCGGCTTCATCATCAGGCTGGTGCGGTAGACGAACTGGGCCAGCTTGTCGCGGTAGGCGCCCATGTCGGCGATCGGACGGGCGGCCACGCCCGAATCCATCGCGGCCTGGGCCACGGCGGCCGACAGCTCCACCAGCAGGCGGCGGTCGAACGGACGCGGGATCAGGTATTCACGGCCGAAGCTCGGGGTGTCACCGCCATAGGCCGAGCCCATGTCGGTGGCCGCACGGCGGGCCAGCGCGGCGATGGCGCGCACGCAGGCGATCTTCATTTCCTCGTTGATCGCGGTGGCGCCGACATCCAGCGCGCCACGGAACAGGTACGGGAAGCACAGCACGTTGTTGACCTGGTTCGGGTAGTCCGAACGGCCGGTGCCGATGATCGCGTCCGGACGGGCGGCGCGCGCCAGTTCCGGCATGATTTCCGGGGTCGGGTTGGCCAGGGCGAAGATCACCGGATCCGGCGCCATGGTCTTGACCATCTCCGCGGTCAGGATGCCCGGGGCCGACAGGCCCAGGAAGATGTCTGCGCCGTCGACGATCTCGGCCAGGGTGCGCTTGTCAGTGTCGCGCGCATAGCGCTGCTTTTCCGGGTCCAGGTCGGTACGGCCGGTGTGGATGACGCCCTCGCGGTCGAAGGCCAGGATGTTCTCCGGCTTCAGGCCCAGCTGAACCAGCATGTTCACGCAGGAAATGCCGGCCGCGCCCATGCCCGTGGTCGCCAGCTTCACGTCTTCGATCTTCTTGCCGGTGATGGCCATGGCGTTGATCACCGCCGCGCCGACGATGATCGCCGTGCCGTGCTGGTCGTCATGGAACACCGGGATCTTCATGCGCTCGCGCAGCTTGCGCTCGACCACGAAGCATTCCGGGGCCTTGATGTCTTCCAGGTTGATGCCGCCGAAGGTCGGCTCCAGCGAGGCGATGATGTCGACCAGCTTGTCCGGGTCGGTCTCGTCCACTTCGATGTCGAACACATCGATGCCGGCGAACTTCTGGAACAGCACGCCCTTGCCTTCCATCACCGGCTTGCCGGCCAGTGCGCCGATGTTGCCCAGACCCAGCACCGCGGTGCCGTTGGAGATGACCGCCACCAGGTTGCCGCGCGCGGTCAGCTCGCTGGCCTGCTGCGGGTCGGCCTTGATCGCTTCACAGGCGTACGCAACGCCCGGCGAATACGCCAGCGACAGGTCGCGCTGGGTCAGCATGGGCTTGGTTGCAGAGACCTTGATCTTGCCCGGCGGGGACATCCGGTGGTAATCGAGGGCGGCCTGTTTGAAATCTTCGTTGGACATCGACGTGGATTAATGAATGGGCAAGGGGGACAGGGGATGATACCCCCGTTGGAGGGCCTGGACCTGTCGCTATCCTGTCGCAATCATGCTGCGACTGCACAATTCCGTGCCGTATGCGACTAGTTCGGGGACCAGCTTCGGCGATGCCCACGACAGCCATGGGTCGCCTTGAAACGTTGCGGGGCCGCGTCACTCACGTGACCGGCCCCGCGGTACCACACACCTGTGTCAGCCCTTGGCGGGCAGTGCCTCCGGCACGGCATCGACCGGCAGCGGCAGCTCGCTCTCGCGGCCGTCCAGCGCCAGCTTCAGGCGGTCACGGTCCAGCGCGCCTTCCCAGCGCGACACCACCACCGTGGCCACCGCGTTGCCGATGAAGTTGGTCAGCGAGCGGCATTCGCTCATGAAGCGGTCCACGCCCAGGATCAGCGCCATGCCAGCCACCGGCACTTCCGGTACCACGGCCAGAGTGGCGGCCAGGGTGATGAAGCCGGCACCGGTGACGCCGGCCGCGCCCTTGGAGCTGAGCATGGCGACCAGCAGCAGGGCGATCTGGTGGCCCAGGGTCAGTTCGGTGTTGGTGGCCTGGGCGATGAACAGCGCGGCCAGGGTCATGTAGATGTTGGTGCCGTCCAGGTTGAACGAGTAGCCAGTGGGGACCACCAGGCCGACCACCGACTTGCTGCAGCCGGCGCGTTCCATCTTCTCCATCAGCGACGGCAGCGCCGATTCGGAGGAGGAGGTGCCCAGCACCAGCAGCAGCTCGGCCTTCAGGTAGCGGGCCAGCTTGAACACCGAGAACCCGCACAGGCGGCAGACCACGCCGAGGATGACGGCCACGAACAGGAAGGCGGTCAGGTAGAACGAACCCACCAGCCAGGCCAGGTTGATCAGCGAACCGACGCCGTACTTGCCGATGGTGAAGGCGATGGCACCGAAGGCACCGATCGGGGCGGCCTTCATCAGAATGTGCACCAGCTTGAACACCGGGGCGACCAGCGCCTCCAGGAAGTTCACGATCGGCTTGCCCTTCTCACCCACCGAAGCCAGCGCGATGCCGAACAGCACGGCCACGAACAGCACCTGCAGGATGTTGCCGTCGACGAAGGCGCTGATCAGCGTCTTCGGGATGACGTCCATCAGGAAGCCGACCAGGGTCAGGTCATGCGACTTCTCGACGTAGCTGTGGACCGCGGTCTGGTCCAGCTCGGCCGGGTTGATGTTCATGCCCGCGCCGGGCTGCACGACGTGCGCCACGATCATGCCCACGATCAGGGCCAGGGTGGAGAAGAACAGGAAGTACGCCATCGCCTTGGCAAAGACGCGGCCCACCGTGCGCAGGTGGGTCATGCCGGAGATGCCGGTGACGATGGTCAGGAAGATGACCGGCGCGATGATCATCTTCACCAGGTTGATGAAGGCATCGCCCAGCGGCTTCATCTTCTCGCCGATCATCGGCTCGTAGTGGCCGAGGACGGCGCCCAGGATGATCGCCACGATCACCTGGAAGTACAGCTGGCGGTAGAGCGGCAGCGGCTTGCTGGGCAGCGCCGGGGTGGTCGGGATGTGCATGGCGGACTCCGGAAGGGGCGGTTCTTGCGCATACGGCTCCCGCGTTGGCGGGACCGTCTCCGTGGATCTGGACCGACCTGCGCGGCATGCACGGGCGTGTCCAATGGACGCCTTTGTACGCGCAGGGCACGCCGCCGCAGATAACCTATTGGTACTAGCCCCCCGGTTCAGGTGGCTCGGGTGCCTACACTGGCGCCGCACCGCCTGTCCCGGGGACGGCCACCGGCCCGACCTGAACGATCGGGCGCCCCCCTGCGAAAGTTCCGGCCAGCGCGGCCGTTGTTGTCCTGTCCACACGCATCCGAGAGAGAGCCGCACCACCATGCGCCCCATTCCGACCCTGCTGGCCATGTCGCTGGCCGCCCTGCCCGCCTTCGCCTCCGCCGCCGATTTTGACAACTGGCCGACCAAGTACGCCTTCAGCGATGGCACCGAACTGGCCGCCACCGGCAACATCGCCTACGACTACAACGACTTCTCCTCTGGCAGCGGGATCGAAGACGATGACGCCGTGCGCCGCAAGGAGTTCGGCGCGACCCTGAAGAAGAAGGGCGTGTACGACGCGATGGTGTACTACGACTTCCAGTCCGATACCTGGCTGGACGTGTTCGTGCGCTTCGAGAGCAAGGCCTTCCTCAGCCGTGATGTCGGCCGCTTGCGCTTCGGCTACATGAAGACCCCGGTCGGCCTGGACGGCAACACCTCCTCGCGCGCCGGCAGCTTCCTGGAAACCGCCCTGCCCGTGCAGGCCTTCTACGCAGGCCGTCGCACCGGCGTGGAATGGGTGCTGGAGCGCCCGCAGTACCTGCTGCAGGCTGGCGCCTACGGTGGCAAGGACCTGCAGGGTGACAACCCCGGCACCACCCAGGCCGTGCGCGCGGTCTGGACCCCGATCAAGGCACCGGGCGACGTGGTCCACCTTGGCCTGGCCTATTCGCAGGAAAACCCGCGCGGCTACCGCGACGGCCGCGACGTGCACCACGAAGCCAGCGCCCGCCTGCGTGCGCGCCCGGAAGCCGGCCTGACCGACATCCGCCTGGTCGACTCCGGCGCGCTGGTCACTGCCGACCAGATCCGCCGCACCGGCCTGGAAGGCATCTGGATCCGCGGTCCGTTCTCGCTGCAGGGTGAAGCCCTGCAGGCCACGGTGACCCGCAAGGGCCTGCCCGACTACACCGGCAGCGGCCAGTACGCCATGGCCAGCTGGGTGCTGACCGGCGAATCGCGCCCGTACAGCGCCGGCGCGGTCGCCAACATCAAGCCGGCCCACAGCTACGGTGCGGTCGAGCTGCTGGCCCGCTACAGCCGCATCGACCTCGACGACGGCAGCATCCTCGGCGGGCGCCAGCATGACCTGACCGTGGGCGCCAACTGGTACCTGACCAGCCACTTCAAGTTCCAGGCGAACTACGTGAAGGTCGATGCCAGCCGCCGTGGCGTGCACAGCACCCCGGAAATCTTCGAACTGCGCGCGCAGATGCACTTCTGATCCCTTCCACAGAGCAGAGACCGGCGGGCGTGCATGCCACCCCCGCCGGCCCTGCGTAGACTGCCGCCATGTACTGGCTCAGCCGCCACCGGATGCTGTTGCTGACCATCGCGGTGTTGGTCGGTGGCACCGTGCTGTGCGCGATCGCCGCCGGCCACTTCGCCTGGCGCCGCGCGCTGGCTGCAGAAAGCAACCAGGTGCAGCGCCAGCTGCAGCTGTACGGCCAGGGGCTGCAGCAGCGCATTGACCGCTTCGGCACCCTGCCGCAGGTAATGGCGCTGGACCCGGACCTGCTGCAGGCGCTGCGCGCGCCGCTGACACCCGCCGCAACGCAGCGCCTGAACCTCAAGCTGCAGCGCGCCAACCAGGTCACCCGCACCTCGACTCTGACCCTGGTCGGCCGCAATGGCGTGGCCGTGGCGGCCAGCAACTTCGACCAGCCCTCGACCAACGTCGGCGAGGACTACGCCTACCGCCCCTACTACCAGCAGGCGCTGGCGCATGGGCGTGGCCGCTTCTACGGCATCGGCATGACCACCGGCGTGCCGGGCTACTTCATGTCCGAGGCGATCGTCGATGGCGACGGCCAGCGCATCGGCGTGATCGTCATCAAGATCGAGCTGTCCGCACTGGAACAGGAATGGCTGGGCAGCCCCGACGTGGTGCTGGCCAGCGACAACCATGACGTGGTGTTCCTGGCCAACCGCGATGAGTGGCGCTATCGCCTGCTGCGCCCGCTGGGGGCCGACGAGCGCCGCGAGATGCTCGATGCCCGCCAGTACGCCGACCGTTCGCTGCAGCCGCTGCGCGTGCGCACCGAAGATGTGCTGGCCGATGGCGGGCGCATGGTGCGCCTGCTCGACCCGGCGTTGCCGCAGGCGATGCTGTGGCAGACCCTGCCGCTGCCCGACGAGGACTGGAGCCTGCACCTGCTGCATGACGCCGGCGGTGCGTCCAGCGTGGGCCGCGCCGCGGCCATGGCCGGTGCCGCCGTGTGGCTGGCACTGGGCTTCCTGGTGCTGTTCGTGCAGCAGCGCCGGCGCCTGTCCCGGCACCGCCAGCGCAGCCGCAGCGAGCTGGAAACCCTGCTCAAGCAGCACGCGCAGGAACTGCGCACCGCCCAGGACGGCCTGCTGCAGGCCGCCACCGACGCCGACAGCGGGCTCAGCCGCAGCCTCGAGCACCTGCCGCAGGGCGTGGTCATCATCGACCGCGAGCTGCGCCTGGTGGCGTGGAATTCGCGCTACATCGAACTGTTCCGCTTCCCGCAGGGGCTGGTGCGGGTGGGCCGGCCGATCGAGGAGCTGTTCCGCTTCAACGCCCGCCGCGGCTTGCTCGGTCCCGGCCCCGTCGACGATGCCATCGAGCGCCGCCTGAACCACCTGCGCAGCGGCCGCCCGCACATGCGCGAAAGCGAGAAGGACGACGGCACGGTGCTGGAGATCCGCGGCAATCCCCTGCCCGACGGCGGCTTCGTCACCAGCTATGCGGACATCACCAGCTACAAGAACGCCGCGCGCGAACTGCGCTCTCTGGCCGATGCGCTGGAACACCGGGTGGCCGAGCGCACCCATGACCTGGAGGAAGCGCGCCGCGAGGCCGTGCAGGCCAACCGCTACAAGACCCGCTTCGTCGCCTCGGCGGTGCACGACCTGCTGCAGCCGTTGAATGCTGCGCGCATGTTCGTTTCGGTGCTGCGCGCGCGGCTGAATGGCGAAGCGCGCGAACTGAGTGAGCACGTAGACGCCGCACTGGCCGCGCAGGACGCCATCCTCAACAGCCTGCTGGATATCTCGCGGCTGGAATCGGGCTCCCTGCAGACCCGCGTGCGTGCATTCGCACTGTCGCCGCTGCTGGAGACCCTGGCCCGCGAGTTCGGCATCGCCGCGCAGAGCCGTGGCCTGCAGCTGGACTGGATCGACACCCGCGCGGTGGTGGTCAGCGATGAAGCCCTGCTGCGCCGCATCCTGCAGAACTTCCTGTCCAATGCGCTGCGCTACACCCCGCGCGGACGCGTGCTGATCGGCTGCCGGCGCGTGGGCGACCAGCTGCGCATCGAAGTGCACGACCAGGGGCCGGGCATTCCGGAAAGCCTGCAGGGCGAGATCTTCGAGGAATTCCGCCGCCTGAACGATGGCGTCGAACAGGAACGCGGCGCGGGCCTGGGCCTGGCCATCGTCGAGCGCATCGGCCGACTGCTCGGCCACCGCATCAGCCTGCGTTCCACGCTGGGCAAGGGCAGCGTGTTCGCGGTGAGCGTGGCGCTGGGGCATGCCGACGATGTGGCCGCGCCGGCACCGCCGCCCGTGCTGGCCGCCGAACCGTCCGACGACAGCCCGCTGCGCCAGTGCCGGGTGTGGAGCATTGATGACGACCCGCGGGTGTGCGCGGCCACCCGGGCCCTGCTGGAGCGCTGGGGCTGCAACGTCGAGTTGGCCGATGGCCCGCAGGGCGCACTGGAGATCGCCAGCGCGCTGAACGTGCCGCAGTTGCTGTTGCTGGACGTGCGCATGGGCCAATGGCACGGGCCGGATCTGTACGAGGCGCTGTGCACGCTGTGGCAGGCGCGGCCGCCGGTGATCCTGGTGACCGCCGAGCGCGATGACGCGCTGAAGGCGCATGCCGCCGAACACGGGTGGGGCTTCCTGCCCAAACCGGTGCGACCACCGGCGCTGCGCGCGTTGATGACGCAGATGCTGTTGCGGCATCGGGCGTAGAGTCGAGCTTGCTCGACTGCATTGCTCCGCTTCCTGTAGAGCCGAGCCCACGCTCGGCTGCATTGCCTACAATCGCCCCCTACCCGTGCACGGATCGCTGAGCATGCAGAAGTCCCCGAAGGTGAAAATTCCCGCGGATATCTTTGAAGCAGCTTGGAACGCCAACGCAGCCGCCACCGCAGCCTTCCTCGCGGCCGGCGCGGACGTGCACGCGGTGGATGCCTTTGGATTCACCGCACTGGAAAGGGCCGCATCCAGCCAGGACTGTGCGCCGATGGAGGACACCCTCGCGACCCTGCGCCTGCTGATCGATGCCGGCAGCCCGCTGGAGCACATCGGCGTGGGCGGACGCACAGCGCTGTACCTGGCGGCAGAGTTTTCGCCGGAAGGACCCGAGGCGGTGCAGCTGCTGATCGATGCCGGTGCACAGCCCGATGTGTGCGACACACATGGCAACCACATCGTGGAAAACGCCTGGTCACCGCTGGTGAAGGCCTTGCTTTCCGCGCTGACCAGCCACGCCATTCCCTCGGTCGTGGTGCGCAAGCCGGACCGGAAGATGTCCGCTGCTGCGTGGAAGCTGGCGCGAGCCAGGATCGATGCGGCATTTGCAGTCCTGAAAGCAGCAGGCATCGTCGCCACTGCTGGGTGCGGCGATACGCCGGACGACGCTGCCGATGACACCAATGAGCTTTTCTGGCAGCGCGGCGGCACAGATGCAGGCCTCAAAGGGTTCTGCTTCTGTTCCGGCGATGACATGAAGCGCGCCAAGCGCGCCAGCGATCTCTCCATTGGCTTCTGGGGCCCGCCCGACAGCGCTGCCATGGAACAGATCGGCCAGGCCATCGTCGACGCCGCCGGCGTCGGCCTGCCAGCCGAGTGGGATGGCACGGAACGCATGCGTCCCTGCATCGATCTGCGTTCGCTCAACGCCTGAGAGGCATCAGCCGAGCGTGGGCTCGGCTCTACAGAGCTCAGTTGAGCCGGAAATCCTGCAGCGGCAGGTCAAGCTCGGGCTGGGCCAGCGTCCAGTCGCGGTCGTATTCCATCTGGAACTCCCATTCCCGCAGCTGTACCGGTGCGGCGAGCAGCTGCTGCAGGCGGTCATTCGCCTGTTCGGGATCATCCACCCGATACAGCAGCACGCGCTCGCCACGGGCGGTGATGCGCGCAAGGAAAACGGCGTTGCCGTCCGCTCCAATGCTTGATTCGAGCAGCCCTTCCAGGCACGTGACCACTTCCAGCTCTTCCGGGGTGGGCATGCCGTTGTCACCCAATCCTCTGCAGGCGATGCCGATCCGCAGGTGCCAGGGAATTGCGTCCCGGCCTGCATAGCTCCGCAGCGCCGTGTTGACCACGACCACGGCCGGATCCTCGCCGAGACCCGTGTTGATGAGGGTGTAGAACGGCGCCGGGGGTTCGCGCATCGGTCAGATCCCGCCCGCGTCACCTTCCGGCTCCAGCGCCTTCACCAGCACTGCCGCCTGGGTGCGGCTGTGGCACTCCAGCTTCTTCAGGATGGCGGTCACGTGCACCTTCACCGTGTTCTCGGCCAGGCCCAGTTCGTAGGCGATCTGCTTGTTGAGCAGGCCGTCGGCCAGGCACAGCAGCACGCGGAACTGCTGCGGGGTGAGCTGGGCCAGGCGTGCGGCCAGCAGGGCATCGGATTCGCTGCGCTCCGGCGCCATCGCCGGGAACCACAGGCTGCCGTCGAGCACGGCCTGCACCGCCTGGCCGATGGTCTCGGCCGGGGCGGATTTGGGGATGAAACCGGCGGCGCCGAACTGCTGGGCGCGGCGGATCACCCGCGGGTGGTCATTGGAGGAAAGAATCACCACCGGGATATCCGGGTGCGAGCCACGCACATGCAGCAGCGCCGAGAAACCGTGCGCACCCGGCATGGTCAAGTCCAGCAGTACCAGGTCCACCTCGGGCTGGGCGTCGAGGGCTTCGGCCAGGGCATCGGCACTGGCCACCTCGCGCACCTGCGCCAGCGGCAGGCTCTGCCGCAGCGATTGCACCACCGCCGAACGCAGCAGCGGATGGTCATCGGCGATCAGGATGGTGTATTCGCTCATGGGGCCATTGTACGCATCCGCCGGGCATACACCGGCGCTACCCGCAGGGTCAGCGCCCGGCCGGCTCCACGCTGCTGCGCCAGGCATCGAGGAACTGGCGGCGCTTCAGCGCGTCCAGGTACACCAGCAGGCCCGGACCGAGCTGGATCGGGCGGCGGCTGCGTCCGGGCGCGTCGTCACTGCGCGCGTTGCCGGTGACGATCGGCATCAGCCGTGCCTCGCGCGATAGCACCTGCTGGCCACGCGGCGACAGCAGGTAATCCAGGAAGCGGCGCGCCTCTTCCGGGTGCGGCCCGGTACGCGGGATCACCGCCGTGCGCAGCACCACGAGGGTGTAGTCCTCCGGCTCGATGATGGCCAGCGGCGCGCCGCCATCGATGCGTGCCTGTGCGTACGAACCCAGCACGTTGTAGACCAGCGACAGTTCGCCGCTGGCGACCTTGTCCAGCAGCACGCCGGTGCGCTCCTCGCGCAGCACCGCGTTGTCGCCCAGCGCGCCCAGCAACGCGCCGGCGATGCTGCCGCGCTGTGCGTCCTGGGTAGCCAGCAGATAGCCCACGCTGCTGCGCTCGATATCGTAGGTGCCGACCCTGCCGCGCAGCGGCGTGCCCTCGGCGCGCAGCAGGTCCAGCAACTGGCGTCGTGTATGCGGAGCCTTGGCGGCCGGCAGGCGGCGGGTGTTGTAGACCATCACCACCGGCTCGTAGCTGATGCCGAATGCCTCGCTGCGCCACTGCGCCCAGGCCGGCAGCGCGGCGGTCTGCGCCGAGCGGTGGGGCAGCGCGTGGCCGTCGTTCACCAGTTTGGTCTGCAGGTCCATGCCGCTGGAAATCAGCAGGTCCGGCGAATCCGGCCCGGCCCGATCGTGCAGGTACCGCGCGTACAGGTCCTGGGTGATGATGTCCTCGTACACCACTTCGGTGCCGGGGTGCAGGCGCTGGTAATCGGCGATGACCACCGCGAACACCTCGATGTCGGTGCTGCCATGTATACGCAGCTGCGCGGTGGCCGGGCCCTGCGCGGCAAAGCGGCGCACATCGCCGGGCGCGGCCAGCACCGGCAGCGCCAGCAGCAGGGCGAAGGCGGTGGCGAACAGGCGGATCATGGACTGCTCCGGGGCAGGCGGATGGTGGCGACCAGGCCGCCCTGCGGACGGTTGCTCAGGTCGATGTGGCCGCCATGGCTGTCGACCACGCGCTTGACGATGGCCAGGCCCAGGCCCGCACCACCGGCCGGTGCGCCCTCGCCACGGGCGAAGCGCTCGAATACGCGGCCGGCATCGGCCGCGGCGATGCCGGCGCCGTGGTCGGCAATGGTCAATACCGCCTGTCCGCCTTCCACGGTCAGTGCGATCTGCAGCGGGCCGTCACCGCCGTACTTCAGCGCGTTGTCGACCAGGTTCTTGATCGCCTCGCGCAGCAGCAGCGCATCGCCATGCACCTGCACCGGCTCGGCGGTCATCGCCAACTGCACGCGCGGCGCAGGGCCGGCCTGCGGCAGTGCTTCATGCAGGGCCTGGTGCACCGTCTCGGCCAGGTCCACGGCCGCGAAGCGCTGCAGGTTGGAACGGTGGATCACGCTGGCATCGCTGAGCAGCTGGTTGAGCAGGCGGCTCATGTGCGTGGCATTGCGCTCGATGGCCTGCAGGCTGCGCCGCATGTCGTCCGGGTCGTCATCGTCCAGTGCCAGCTGCGCCTGCGCGCGCAGTGCGGCCAGCGGCGTGCGCATCTGGTGCGCGGCCTCGGCCATGAACGCACGCAGCGTCTCGTTGCTGCTGGACAGGCGTTCCATGAAACGGTTCAGCGCCGCGACCATCTGGTCCATCTCGCGCGGTACGCGCGCATCCAGCGGCTTCAGGTCGGACGGTTCGCGTCGCGACAGTTCGCGCTCCACCCGCACCAGCGGCCGGAACGCGCGGTGCACGCCGAAGGCCACCAGGGCCAGCAGCAGCAGCGACAGCACGCCGATGGCCAGCAGCGCGCGGTTGACCATATCCTGCGCCAACGCCTCGCGTGCGCGGCGGGTCTGCCCCACCTGCACCTGCACCTCGCCCTGCGCGGACGCGGCGGCGAAGCTGCGGCTGACCACCACGAAGCGCACGGTCTCGCCACTGTAGGACGCATCGAACAGCTGCGGTTGCGTGCCCGGCCGACGCGGTGGCGCGGGCAGGTCGCCATAGCCGGTGATGAGGTTGCCGCGACTGTCGGCCACCCGATAGAACACGCGGTCCTCCGCCGCCATCGCCAGCAGGTCCAACGCGGCGTACGGCAGGTCCACCTGCCACTGGCCATCGACCAGCGCCACCGAATCGGCGATGGACAGGGCCGAGGACACCAGCAGGTGGTCGTAGGAACGGTTCGCGGCGCGCTGGCCGTAATCGCGCGCGGCAAACAGCAGGGCCACGGCGAACACCGCCAGCAGCGTGCCCAGGTACAGCAGCAGGATGCGCCGCAGCGAACCCGGCGCGGCTACCGCGGTGAGGGCCTCAGCCATCGCCATCGCTGCTGCCGTCGCCGGCTTCTTCCAGCAGGTAGCCGACACCCCGCACGGTGGTGATGCGCAGCGGTGCACCGGCCAGCTTCTTTCTCAGGCGACCGATGTACAGCTCGATGGCATTCGGCCCAGCTTCGTCGTCGAAGCCGAACAGGCCGTTGCCGATCTCGTCCTTGCCGACCACCTGCCCGAGGCGGCCGACCAGGATTTCCAGCAGTCGGTATTCGCGGTTAGGCAGCTCGATCGGCTCACCGTCCACGCTGACGCGGTGCGCGGCGTTGTCGAACTGGAAGCCCCCCACCTGCACCACTTCGCTGGCCTGGCCGCGTGCACGCCGCAGCAGCACGCGGCAGCGCGCTTCGAATTCGCGAAAGTCGAAGGGCTTTCCGAGGTAATCATCCGCGCCGACATCCAGTGCCTGCACGCGGTCTTCGATGCCATCGCGTGCGGTCAGCATCAGCACCGGCGTGCTGTCGCCACGCTCGCGCATGCCGGCCAGCACGCGCAGGCCATCCAGCTTGGGCAGGCCGATATCCAGCACCACCAGGTCGAAGCTCTGGTAGCGCAGCACGCTGGCGGCGGCCAGGCCGTCGGCCTGCCAGTCCACCGCGTGGCCGCTGCGGCGCATGCGGCGGATGATGGCATCGGCCAGATCCGGATTGTCTTCGACCAGCAGCAGGCGCATCGGCGGGGAACGGAAGGACGCGGGGGAAAGCGAATGCTACCGCGTGCGGCGCGGTGACGTGTGGCGGGCATCCCGCCGGGCATGGCCCGGCGCTACCGGGGATCGCGGCGTCGACGGGCTTCGCCGGGCATCGCGGCGGCTTTTACGCTGCACCGCACAAACCGCTGACAGGACGATGACAGCTACCGCAACCCAGACTGCGGCCGCGCACCATCCGGTGCCCACGATTGCCGCGCGCCTGGCGCGCACCTGGGAGGGTTTGTGGAACTGAAGTTTGCCTGGCCGCGCCCCGCCGCCATGATGGCCCTGGCTGCGCTGGCCGCGCCGGCCTTTGCTGAAGACGACCGGCCGGTCACCGCCACCGTCGGCGGCCGCCTGCACCTGGATTTCGCCACGTTCGACAACGACGACCGTGGCACCCCGAACAAGGACGACACCGAGATCCGCCGCGCCTGGCTGGACGTGTCGGGCAAGTTCTTCTTGGTCGACTACAAGGCCGAAGCGGAGTTTTCCGGCGACCGGGTCGAGGCCAAGGACGTCTACCTCAGCCGAAGCTTCGGCAAGGCCGGCAAGCTTACGGTCGGCCAGTTCAAGCAGTATTTCTCGCTGGATGACCGCACCAGCTCCAACTACGGCAGCTTCCTGGAGCGCGGCAACGCCGGCACCACGCTGGCGCCGCTGTACCGCCTGGGCGCGTCCTGGCAGGCCAATCCGGGTGATTTCACCTGGGCCGCCAGCCTCTACAGCCTGGAAAGCATCGATGCCTGGCAGGTGAAGGGCCGCGCCGCCGGTGGCCGCGTCACCTGGGCACCCTCGCCCAGCGATGGCGACGTGCTGCACCTCGGCCTGTCGCTGGCCCATGAGGCCTACGACAACCCCGGCAGCAACGGCACCCCCGGCCTGAAGATCCGCCCGCGCCCGGCCGGCCACCTGTCCGATGAGAGCCGCCTGACCCTGGTCGACTTCTCCGCCGGCCGCGATACCGACGTCAACAAGTGGTCGCTGGAATACGCGCAGGTGCGCGGCCCGCTGTCCTGGCAGGGCGAATTCAGCGGCGCCACCTTCGATGACGGCGGCCAGCGCGGCGACGTGATGGCCGCCTACGGCATGCTCAGCTGGTTCGTCACCGGCGAAAGCAAGGCCTACGACCGCAAGACCGGCCGCTTCGCCCGGGTCAAGAACATCCGCAACAAGGCCGGTGCCTTCGAAGTAGCGCTGCGCTACGACCAGATGTGGGGCGCGCAGCACCTCGATGGCGCGCCGGACCTGCGTCGTGGCAGCACCGCCGCCTGGACGCTGGGCGGCAACTGGTACCTGCGCGACAACCTGCGCTTCATGCTCGACGTGATCGAAAGCCGCAACCGCGACCGCCTGGCCGGGGTGAGGCTGGACCGCACGCGCGCGGTCACGGGCCGCCTGCAGTTCGACTTCTGAGCCACGCACGCCCTACCCCTCCCCTCTTCAACCGCAGTACGCAAGGAGTCCGCAGATGATGCTGAGCATCCTCGGCTTTGGCATGGTCATTACGTTCATGTACTTGATCATGAGCAAACGACTGTCGCCGCTGGTCGCACTGATCACCATCCCGATCATCTTCGCCCTGCTCGGCGGATTCGGCGCCAACATCGATGAAATGATGCTGGAAGGCATCAAGAAGATCGCGCCCACCGGCGTGATGCTGATGTTCGCCATCCTCTACTTCGGCGTGATGATCGATGCGGGCCTGTTCGATCCGCTGGTGCGCATCATCCTGCGCTTCGTCAAGGGCGATCCGATGAAGATCGTGCTCGGCACCGCCGTGCTGGCGATGCTGATCTCGCTCGACGGCGATGGCTCGACCACCTACATGATCACCGTCTCGGCAATGCTGCCGCTGTACCAGCGGCTGGGCATGAACGCGCTGAACATGACCTGCGTGACCATCCTCGCCGGCGGCGTGATGAACCTGACCCCGTGGGGCGGCCCGACCGCACGCGCGGCCACCGCGCTGCACGTGGACCCGGCCGATGTGTTCGTGCCGCTGATCCCGTCGATGATGATTGCCTGTGCCGGCGTGCTGCTGCTGGCCTGGTACCTGGGCATGAAGGAACGCCGCCGCCTGGGCGTGGTCACCCTGCCGCAGGGTGGCAGCTGGATGGACAACAGCGTGTCCGATGACAACAACGCGCTGCCGTCGGTGGAAGACGCCGAGGACATCAAGCGGCCGAAGCTGCTGTGGGTGAACCTGGCACTGACCCTGGCGCTGATGGGTGCACTGATTGCCGGCGTGCTGCCGATGCCGGTGCTGTTCATGGTCGGCTTCGCCATCGCCCTGGTCATCAACTACCCGAACCTGGCCGAGCAGCGCCGCCGCGTGGTCAACCACGCCGGCAACGTGCTGTCGGTGGTCGCGTTGATCTTCGCCGCAGGCATCTTCACCGGCATCCTCAACAACACCGGCATGGTCGAGGCGATGTCGCACAGCTTCCTGGCGATCATTCCCGAATCGTGGGGCCCGTACCTGGCCGTCATCACCGCCATCGCGTCGATGCCATTCACCTTTTTCATGTCCAACGATGCCTTCTACTTCGGCGTGCTGCCGATCCTGTCCGAGGCGGCCGGCAATTACGGCATTACCCCGGTGGAAATGGCCCGCGCGTCGCTGGCCGGGCAGCCGGTACACCTGCTCAGTCCGCTGGTGCCCTCCACCTATCTGCTGGTGGGCCTGGCCAAGGTCGAATTCGCCGACCACCAGAAATTCACCCTGAAGTGGGCGATTGCCATCTCGCTGCTGTTGATGGTCGGTGGCCTGCTGTTCGGCCTGTATCCCTTCGCATCCTGATCCGGACACCAAGGAGCCTTCTGCAATGACGCTTCGAATCGCTTACGTCACCAGCGGCATGGGCAGTGTCGGCACTGCCATCTGCCAGGGCCTGGCCCGTTCCGGCCATACCGTGGTCGCCGGCTGCGCACCGAACTCGCCACGCAAGGCCAACTGGCTGCGCGAACAGCGCGAACAGGGCTTCGATTTCATTGCCTCCGAAGGCAACGCCACCGACTGGGCCTCGACCACGGCGGCCTTCGCCAAGGTACGTGCCGAGGTGGGCGAGGTGGACGTGCTGGTCAACAACTCCGGCGGCAGCCGCGACCTGCTGTTCCGGCAGATGACGGTGGAGGATTGGAATGCAGTGATCGCCTCCAACCTCAACGCACTGTTCAACCTGACCAAGCAGGTGGTCGACGGCATGGCCACGCGCGGCTGGGGCCGCATCGTCAACATCGGTTCGGTCAGCGCGCACAAGGGCCAGATCGGCCAGGTGAACTACGCGACGGCGAAGGCGGCGATGCACGGTTTCAGCCGTGCGCTGGCGGCCGAAGTCGCCTCGCGCGGCGTCACCGTGAACACCTTGTCGCCGGGCTACATCGCCAGCCAGGCGATCAGCAGCTTCCCGCCGGACGTGCTGGACCGGCTGGCTGCCTCGGTACCGGTGCGCCGCCTGGGCCGCCCGGAAGAAGTGGCCGGCCTGGTGGCCTGGCTGGCTTCGGATGAAGCCTCGTATGTGACCGGTGCGGATTACCCGGTGAATGGTGGGTTGTATATGGGCTGAGGCCCAGTGGGGTCAGAGCCCTTTCGCACGCGAAAGGGATCCGATCCGTCCCTTTCGCCTGCGAAAGGGCTCTGACCCCTGCTTGATGCGTGGATGCTTGATCCTCTACCCGCGGGCGTTCGCGAGCGCCTCGGCAATGTCTTCCGGCAGGCCGGTGATGAAATCCACCTCGTCCGACTCGTCCACGATCTGCCCCGTGCGCGGCTGCCACATCGGGTCAGGAATCGCACGCAGCACCTCCCGACCCGGCCAACACGCAGGGAAACGCGGCCGGTTCCGTGCCAGGTCGAAACCCAGCCCGTGATCCGCGTAACCGCCATCAGCCAGGCGCTGCTCGATGCGTCTCAGCACGGCTGCCGTGTAGCGGTGTGACTCCGGCACATCCTCGATCGTCGCGAAGGGGACGTACCACGACGCACCCAGGTTCCAGTAGAGCGCCAATGCGCTGGAAGCGGCCAATGTCGGCTGGTCCAGCAACCACTGCAGCGCGTCTGACAGCGCACTGGTGTCAGCGAACAGCATCAGTTGATGGCACTCCTGCGGCGCGGCCTGGCGCAGGAAGGTCTCAAGGACCGGCCAGCCCGGATCCACGACCGTCGCCAGCGGCGACAGCGTCGGCGGCATCACCTCGGCCCAGATGTCGACATTGCCGGCGACGGCATCGCCGAGCGCCGGCCCACGATCAGGCTGCACCGCCGCGGCCATGTCGTGCAGCTGTGCTGCGAGCGCCAGCGGCAGCGGCAGGCCATCATCGAAGTCCGCGTCGACGGCCTCTGCAAAGGGATCGCAGGCGCGCTCGCCTGCCACCGCAGCCAGCATGGCGTCCGGGACGGCGCGACGCACGACCAGGCCGGGATGATCACCCATCGAAGGGCCCGGCCAGTTGCCCGGGTCGAAGGCGAGCGCACGACCGGCATAGAAGCCATCGATGTAGCGTTGCTCGATGCGGCGGACGATCGCATGGGCGTCGCGCTCATGTGCGGGCACGTAGTCATCAGCGGCGTACTGGGTGAACCAGGCCGCGCCCAGCGACCAGTACATCATCAGCGCCGTCGCGCGATCCAGCTCGCTGCGCCCCGCCAGCCAGGCCAGCAGCTCGGCGCTGTCGTCGTAGTTGCGGCGCGCGACGTAGATGTGGCGCTGCTCGGGAGATGCCTGCAGCAGGTAGTCCTGCAGCAGTGCGCGGGAGGCGCGGTCGTACTCGTCGTGGGTCAAGGGGGACTTCTCGTGGCTCAGGGGCCCGTGCAGTCTAGCGGCCCCTGCCATCTGCGGGCCGGAGCGCATCCACGCATGGCGTGGATCTACTGGCTCAGTAGATCCACGCCACGCGTGGACGCTTCATGCTTCGGCCGATCAGAAGTCCGCTGCCACCGTCATGAACACCTGGCGCGGTGCGCTGGCATGGATGGCGTAGCGCGTGCCATTCGGGTCGGTCGGTGCGAACGAACTCAGCTGGCCCGCATACCGCTTGTTGGTCAGGTTGGTCGCGTTCATCGACACGCGGATGTTGCGCAGGCCCATGCCCGGCCCGAAGTCATAACCGGCGCCCGCATCGAAGGTGGTCACGCCCGGCACCGACTGGTCGTTGGTGTAGGTGTAATAGCGCTTGCCGGTGTACTTGGCGCGCAGGCTGGCGAAGAAGCCATCGCGGTTCCAGCTGATTTCGCTGGACGCCATGCGCTGCGGCGTGTCCACGGTGATCTTGCCGGCCACCGGCACGATCTCGCCACCCGAGGTGTAGTTGTCCTCGTAGGTGGTCTTGTTCCACGACAGCGCGTTATACCACTGCAGGCCGTCGATCGGCTTGAGGATGAAGGTCAGCTCGGCGCCGTGGCTCTTAACCGAACCCACGTTGATGAAGCGGGTGACGCACTCCGGGCGCGTGCCGACTTCGATGCTCGAGCACGGGTTGAGCGACAGCAGGCGGTTGTCGAAGGTCACGTTGTAGGCGGCGATGGACGCCTGGTAATTCTCGCCGAAGGTACGGAAGCCGGCTTCCAAGCTCTTGGACTTCTCCGGCTCCAGCCCGGCGCTGGCCGCGAACGATTCCGGCGAGACCTGCAGCGGGCCACCGCTGCCGCCACCGACGAAGGCCGCGATGTTCTCGGCATACGATGCGAACAGCTCGTTGTTCGCATTGAGCTTGAAGCCCAGGCCGACCTGCGGCAGCACCGATTCCTTGGCGGTCAGCGTGCCCGAGGCGATGCTGGTTTCCACACCCCCCTTGGCGGTGGCGCGCATGCGCGTGTTCGGGCTCTTCAGGCCCACGTCCACGGTCAGGCGCTGGTCGAGGAAGCGCATGCGGTCCTGCACGTAGAACTGCTGCGTGCGGATGTCGAAGTCCTGGTTGAACAGCAGGCGGTCCGGATTCTTCAGGTACAGATCATCCAGGAACGGGCCGCTGATGTAATAGAAATTGCGCGACACGTTGTGGTCGTTCTGCTCGTACCACAGGCCGGCTTCCAGCTCGTGGATGCCCACCTGCCACGACAGCGCGGCGGTCAGGCCGTCGCGGTTGATGGTGTAATTGGTGCTGCGGATGGAGATCGGCAGCATCTGGTCGGTGCCCGGGTAGGACGGCTGGCCCGGCGCCCACCAGTGGCCCTGGCCACGGTTGTCGTGGTGGTAGGCCACCAGCTTCAGGCGGCCCTGCTCGCCCAGGCGCAGGTCGGCGTCGACCGAGTACAGGTTGTCATCGCGCAGCGCGCGGCTCTGGTAGTAGGCATCGTCGATGCTGTTGACGCCGCCACTGAACTGGCACTTGGCCGGATCACGCGTGCCCGGCGCGCAGTAGGCGGCGGCGACGGCGCGGTCCCAGTCCGGTGCGTAGATGTTCCAGTCCCAGCCCAGGCCGCGATCCAGCATGTCCTTGGACAGGTAGGCGTAGTTGGCCTGGCTGGCACGCGAGGTGGCGACGAACGCACCGAAGCGATGGTCGCCGACGTTCAACACGGCCTTGGCGTTGAACTGGCGGGTTGTCTGGTTCTGGTACGGCGCGGCCCACATGTCCTGGTCCTGGTGCACGCCGGAGACATAGGCAGAGAAGTCGTTGATGTCGCCGGTATCCACGCGCAGGTAACCGCGGCGCTGGTTGTTGTCACCGACGGTGACGCTGGCACGGCCGCCGAATTCGGTGGACGGGTCCATCGAGAAGTACTGGATGGTGCCACCGAGGTTGCTGGTGGAGGCTACACCCAGCGAACCAATGCCCTGCGACAGTTCGGCGCCGGCGAGGTTCTCGGCGATCAGCGCGCGGGCGATGCTCAGGCCGTTGTAATTGCCATAGCTGTTGTCGCCCAGCGGAATGCCGTCGAGCGTGTAGCCGAGACGGCTCTTGTCGAAGCCGCGCAGGCTGATCGTCTGCGATTCTTCATTGGCGCCGAAGGCATCGTTGGACTGCACCGACACGCCGGGCAGGCGGTCGAGGATCTTCTGGCCGCTGGTGCCCGGCGGCAGCACCTGCTTGTCGACGGCGGTGATGCGCTGCACCTGGCGGGTTTCGCCCTGGCCGATGACGGACACGGTGTCGAGCGTCTGTGCGCTCAGCGCGGCGTCGGCGGTGGCATCGGTGGTTTCAGCGGCATGGGCGCTGGCGGCGGAAAGCGCGATCGCGACGGCGATCGTGAGGTGTCGGGTCTGCATGTGGATCCATTGCATGGGGGGAGTCCGCCGCGACTCGGCACGGCGCCAGGCCACTATGCGAATGGAAGATGAAATGTTTTTTACGAAGTGGCGCGGGTGTTGCGGGCAGTGACGCGCGTCTCGTTCGTGGGGGGTTGTCGGCAGGGCTGCGCCCTGCACCTGCACCTGCAGAGGCCAAGGCGGAAGCAACAGCAACAGCGGGCTATCCATAGGATGGCGGGGTGGGTCCGGTTGCGGGGGACGCTGCAAGTACGTCCATGTAAGCTCGGTCGCCGCATCCATGCGGCTCACGCCCCCGCAACCGG
>NZ_QETL01000073.1:0-20690 GCF_003105135.1 Stenotrophomonas sp. SPM
ATAGCGGGTCGCTTCGCTCGCACAGCCGAGCCCGCCAGCGCACCGCTTTTGCTTTTGCTTTTGCTTTTGCCTTCTTCTCTTGATCTTCCGTGGTGGAGGCCGCGGGAAACTGTCAGAGGCCGGGTGGGTAGGCGGGGCGGGCGTGTCCGCGGCATGGATGCCGCGGCCAAGCCCCCAAGGATGGGTTCACGGCGTCCCCCGACCCGTCTACCCTCCCGGCCAACCCCGGTAATCGAGCAACCCAGACCCCACCACGGAGGGGCTCCGCCGTTCGCCGATCCCCCGCCGCAGGCGCGCCTTCCGCGCAGGAAAAAAAAACAACCGACCTGTCGATTCCCTATCCCCCGGTTCGTCGTACCCATGAAGGGCGCGCAGAACGCCGCCCACGGGAGACCGACATGAAAGTCATGGTGATCGTCAAAGCCAACGCCGATTCCGAAGCCGGCCGCCTGCCCAGCGAAGCGGAACTGGCCGAAATGGGCGCCTACAACGAACAACTCGTCGCCGCCGCCTCGCAGGTCCAGGCCGGCCCCTTCGGCCCGCCCAGCGAGCAGATCGCCGGCTTCTGGTTGTGGAACGTGCGCTCGCTGGACGAGGCCATCGAATGGGCCAGCCGTGCCCCGTTCGGCGCTGGCGGCACCCTCGAGCTGCGTCAGCTGATCACCGCCGAGGATTTCGGTGAAGCCTTCACCCCCGAATTACAGCAGCAGGAACAGCGTCTGCGGGAACAGCTGGAAAACTGATCGATCTTCCCTGTCACATCCGCCGGTACGCCCCGGCGCGACCACCCAACGGAGCATTGCCATGAAACTGATTCCCTTCCTTGGCTTCAGCGGCCAAGCCCACGATGCGATGGTCTTCTATGCCAAGGCCCTCGGTGGCCAGGTCACCTCGGAGATGAAGTACCGCGACATGCCGCCGTCCGATGGTTCGCCGGGCTGCAATGAGATGCCTGCCGAAACCCTCGACCACGTGGCGCACAGCCAGCTGGAGATCGACGGCGCGATCCTGATGGCCGCCGATGGCCCGGGCGGGGGCGAGGGCGGCTCGACCACCATCAATGTCGACGTCGACAGCATCGAGGAAGCCGAGCGCGTGTTCGCCGCGCTGGCCGAAGGCGGCCAGGTGCAGATGCCGATCGCCGAAACGTTCTGGGCGCATCGCTGGGGCATGTTGATCGACCGCTTCGGCAAGCCGTGGATGGTCAACTGCATGAAGCAGCCCTGATCCGGCTCCAACACCCACCTCGCATCACACACAGGAAACGCAACGATGAGCGCACCGCAACCGCAGATGATCTTCGTCAACCTGCCCGTGCAGGACCTGCAACAGTCCAAGGACTTCTTCAGCGCGCTGGGCTACAGCTTCAATCCGGCCTACACCAATGAAGATGCCGCCTGCATGGTCATCAGCGAGAGCATCTTCGTGATGCTGCTGGTCAAGCCGTTCTTCCAGCAGTTCACCAACAAGAACATTGCCGATGCGCACGCGGAGACCGAGTTGATCACCTGCCTTTCCGCGGCCAGCCGCAAGGCGGTGGACGTGATGGTGGACAAGGCGGTGGCCGCAGGTGGCAGCGAACCGCAACCGGCCCGTGACTACGGCTTCATGTACCAGCGCGGCTTCCAGGACCTGGATGGCCACCTGTGGGAAATCGCGTATATGGATGGCGAGCCGGGCTGATGGCCGACGCCGTTTGCTGGCGCTTGTGCGGGCACGGCCTGCGTGCTGTGATCGGCGCATGACCGAGCCCGCCCTGAGCCAGCGACTGCAGAGCCTCTGGCGGATGGAATCGCCGGTGTTGATCGCGCGCCTGGCGCGGCTGCTCGGCGGTGATGTCGGCCGCGCCGAGGAGCTGGCCCAGGACACCTGGCTGGCCGCGCTGGAGCGCTGGCCGGCGCAGGGCATCCCGGACAACCCCGGAGCCTGGCTGATGACCACCGCGCGCAACCGTGCCATCGATGTGCTGCGCCAGCACCAGCGCGTGGCGCAGCAGCATGCGCAATGGGGCGAGGAACTGCACCCGGTGGCGCTGCCCGCACCCGATGACAGCCAGGCACTGGAAGACGACCTCGGCGATGATCTGCTGCGGCTGATGTTCGTAGCCTGCCATCCGGTGCTGCCGGCCGATGCACGGGTGGCGCTGACCCTGCGCCTGCTGGGCGGTCTGACCACCACCGAGATCGCCCGTGCCTTCCTGCAGCCGGAGCCGACCATCGCCCAGCGCATCGTGCGCGCCAAGCGCACCCTGGTGCAGAAGCAGGTGCCCTACGAGGTACCGCGTGCCGAGGCGCTGCCCGAGCGGCTGGCCTCGGTGCTGGAAGCGATCTACCTGGTCTTCAACGAGGGCTATGCGGCCAGTGCCGGCGATGACTGGATGCGGCCGGCCTTGTGCGAGGAAGCGTTGCGGCTGGCCCGCATCCTCGCCCATCGGCTGCCCGCGCCGCCGGTGCTGGGCCTGCTGGCGCTGATGGAACTGCAGGCCTCGCGCGCGGCGGCGCGCGTTGATGCGCAGGGCCAGCCGGTATTGCTGGACGTGCAGAACCGCGCGCGCTGGGACTGGCTGCAGATTGAACGCGGGCAACAAGCGCTGCAGCGTGCGCTGGATGCCGGCGGCGGCAAGGATGCCTACGTCCTGCAGGCACGTATCGCAGCCTGCCATGCCACCGCGCGCCGTGCCGAAGACACCGACTGGGCACGCATCGCCGCGCTGTATGCGCAGCTGCTACAGGTGATGCCCTCGCCGGTGGTGGCCCTGAACCGGGTGGTGGCGGTGTCGCGCAGTGACGGCGCGTTCGCGGCCTGGGGGTTGTTGCAGCCGTTGCTGGTCGATGCGCGGTTGCAGAGCTATGCCCCGTTGCAGGTGGTACGGGGCGAGCTGCTGCTGCTGCTGGGTCGGCGTGAGGATGCCGCCACCGCCTTCTGCGAGGCGGCCGCGCTCACCGGAAATGCCCGCGAGCGGTCGGTGCTGCTGGCCCGTGCTCAGCGATTGGGGTCAGGGCCCTTTTCATGACGCATTCGTGTTGAGTGCCGACCAACGGTCGGCACCCAGCGGCAGCCGCAGGGAATCTGTCGAAGGCGGTGCGGGTCCGGTTGCGGGGGTGTAAGCGCCATGGATGGCGCGCCAAAGCCTCCACGGGCGGATTCACGGCGTCCCCCGCAATCGGACCCACCCCGCCATCCCACGGAATGCGGGCTTTTGCTTTTGAAGTTGCCGGCCAGCGGCCAGCACTACCGCAGGTGCAGGGCGCAGCCCTGCCGAATCCCATTACACTCCGGAAGGATTTTCCTGCTGGAGAGAGCAATGAAACGAGCAGTACTGGGCATCCTGGCCCTGTCGGTGTCGAGCGCACTGATGGCCGCCACGCCGAAATTCGATGGCGCGCGGATCTCCGCCGACGTCAAGGAACTGGCCTCCGACGCCTACGAGGGCCGCTCACCGGCCACTGCCGGCGAAGAAAAGACCATTGCCTACCTCAGCAAGCAGTTTGCCGCCGCCGGCCTGCAGCCGGGTGGTGACCTGCAGGATGGCAAGCGCCTGTGGACCCAAGCCGTGCCGCTGCGCAAGGGCGACATCGTCGGTACCCCGCAGCTGGCCCTGCATCAGGGCGGCAAGACCCTCACCCTCGACCAGGGCAAGCAGATCGCCGTGCGCGCCGCCATGAATGGCGCCACCACCGTCGACATCAGCAAGGCCCCGCTGGTCTTCCTCGGCTATGGCGTGAAAGCGCCGGAGCGCAACTGGGACGACTTCAAGGGCGTCGACCTGAAGGGCAAGATCGCCGTCGTGCTGATCAACGACCCCGATTTCGAAACCGGCAAGGGTGACTTCGACGGCAAGGGCATGACCTGGTACGGGCGCTGGCCGTACAAGTATGAAGAAGGCGCACGCCAGGGCGCGCTCGGCGTGCTGATCGTGCACGAGACCGCACCGGCCTCGTACGGCTGGGCCACCGTGGCCGGCTCCAACACCAACACCATGTTCGACGTGGTGCGTGACAACCCCGCCGAGACCCACCCGCTGCTGGAAGGCTGGATCCAGCGCGACCTCGCCGTCGAGCTGTTCCGCGCCGCCGGGCAGGATTTCGAGGCGCTGAAGAAGAAGGCGCAGCAGCGCGACTTCACCCCGGTGCCGCTGACCGGCGCCAGCCTGGATGCGAAGTACGCGGTAAAGACCGAAGTGATCACCTCGCACAACGTGGCCGCACGCCTGGAAGGCAGCAGCCACCCGGACGAGACCATCATCTACAGCGCGCACTGGGACCACATCGGCGTGGGCGAGCCGGACGCGCGCGGCGACCGCATCTTCAACGGCGCGCTGGACAATGCCAGCGGCACCGCCTCGCTGATCGAACTGGCCCGCGGCTTCGCCAAGGGCCAGCGTCCGCAGCGCTCGCTGCTGTTCCTGGCGGTCACCGCCGAGGAAAAGGGCCTGCTGGGTTCGGAGTACTACGCCACCCACCCGCTGTACCCGCTGGAAACCACGGTGGCGGCGATCAACATGGACGGCATGTCGCCGTTCGGTCCGTCGCGTGACTTCGGCATCTACGGCACCGCGCGCTTCGAACTGCTGGACCAGCTGAAGGACGTCGCCAAGGGCTGGGACATCCGCTACACCCCGGACCCGAAGCCGGAAGCGGGCCTGTTCTTCCGCTCCGATCACTTCTCGTTCGCCAAGCGCGGCGTGCCGGCGCTGTCCTGGTCGGCCGGCCAGGACTGGGTGGAGGGTGGCGTTGCCGCCGGCAAGAAGGCCTCGGAGGATTACACCGCCAAGCGCTACCACCAGCAGGGCGACGAATGGCAGCCGGACTGGGTGTTTAACGGTGCCGCCCGCGACCTGGAAGTGCTTTACACGCTGGGCAACCAGCTGGCCAACTCGCGCAGCTGGCCGAACTGGAGCACCGACGAGTCGTTCCGCGCCGTGCGTGACAGCAGCGCCGCACAGCGCAACTAAGAAGCACCGGTAGCGCCGGGCCATGCCCGGCGTTCCCGTAACAGCTTCCATCCCCGGTTTCCGGGGCTTCGTCGCAGGCCGCTTGTTTGCCCGGTGGGCCGACCTATGCTCGGCTCACCCCCTTCCTCCAAGGCGCTGCCGTGATCGCCAGCCTCACTCTCATTCTCCGTCACCTGTTGGCCTGGGCCGTGGCACTGCTGGTGGCCGGCATGGTCTGGAGCGGTATCTTCAGCGGCATGAACGACGGCCCGGGCTGGATCTTCGGCCTGTTGGCGATGTTCCTGATGATCAGCGCGCTGGGCAGTGCCATCACCCATGTGCGCCGGGTGTGGCTGATCGCCGGTCGCCTTGATGGCAGCACCCTGTCCGGCCATCAGCGGCGCCAGATTGAAGTGCCACTGGATGCCGGCCCGGCCTTCGCCCTGGTCGAGGCCGCCGTGGCCGAACTGCCGCGGGTGGAAGACGTGGAAAGCGCTGCCGGCAGCCTGCAGGTGCGCGCCTATGTGCGCCGCGTCGATCCCTGGAATGGCCGCCAGCCCTCGCGCTGGAACCTGCCGGCGCGGCTGGCCATCAAGCGCAACAGCGTGCAGGCCACGGTCACCCCGGGGCAGGGCACCAGCACCGTCACCCTGCTGTTCGAGCCCGATGCCGGCTGGTGGGCCGACCTGCTGGCGCTGGATGAAGGCAGCAATTTCGAAAACGCCGAGGCCGTCACCCGCGCGATCACCCGCCGCGTGGCCGACCAGCGCCGCGACGAGCAGGCCGCGGCCGAGCAGACCCAGGTGGAAAAGGAACTGTCGGTGGCCCGCCTGAACCTGCTGCACGCGCAGGTGGAACCACACTTCCTCTACAACACCCTGGCCAACGCACAGGTGCTCACCCGCACCGATCCCGGCCGCGCCGAACAGATGCTCGGCCACCTCATCCAATACCTGCGCAGTTCGCTGCCGCAGGTGGACGAATCGGTGTCCACGCTGGGCGTGGAACTGGAGCGCACCCGCGCCTACCTGGAAATCCTGCGCATCCGCATGGGCGCGCGGCTGGCGGTGGAAGTGCAGGTGCCCAACGAGCTGCACGGCGTGCACATGCCCGCGATGGCCCTGCAGACGCTGGTGGAAAACGCGATCAAGCATGGCCTGGAACCCAAGCCCGGCGGCGGCACGATCTGGATCCTGGCGCGTGCGTTCGATGACCACGTGACGGTGACCGTGGCCGACGACGGCCTGGGCTTCGGCCAGGGCACCAGCGGCACCGGCATCGGCCTGAAGAACCTGCGCGAGCGCCTGCGCCTGACCTGCGGCGAGCAGGCCGGCGTGGCCATCGTCGCCAATTTCCCCAGCGGCGTCGCCGCTACCATGACCCTGCCGCAGCCGGCCAAGGAACGCAGCCATGCCGCTTGAAGCCCTGATCGCCGAGGACGAGGAACTGCTGCGGCAGTCGCTGGTGGAACAGCTGGGCCGGTTGTGGCCGGAACTGAAGCTGGTGGCCGAATGCGAAGATGGTGCCAGCGCGCTGGAACAGCTGGCCGAAAAGCAGCCGGACATCGCCTTCCTGGATATCCGCATGCCCGGCATCAGCGGCATCGAAGTGGCGCGCGCGCTGTCCGAACTGAGCCCGCGCACGCAGGTGGTGTTCGTCACCGCCTACGACCAGTACGCCATCGATGCGTTCGAGCAGGGCGCGATGGACTACCTGCTGAAGCCGGTCAGCGACGAGCGTCTGCTGGCCACCCGCGAGCGCATCCTTTCGCGGCTGCCCAACACGCGCCAGGACGATGCGGTGCTGGAACGCCTGCTGCAGCGCCTGGGTCCGTCACAGGGCGCGGGTGACCGCCCGCCACTGGCCTGGATCACCGCCAGCAACGGCCGCGACACCCAGCTGATCATGCTGGAGGACGTGGTCTATTTCCGCGCCGACAACAAGTACACGACCGTGGTCACCAGCGCCGGCGAAAGCCTGCTGCGCACGCCGCTGCGCGAACTGCTGGAGGTGCTCGACCCGCAGCACTTCCGCCAGGTGCATCGCTCGACCATCGTCAACATGAAGGCGGTGGCGGCGGTCAGCCGCGATGACACCGGCCGCGGCGTGCTGCGCCTGCGCCAGCGGCCGGAAACGCTGGTGGTCAGCCAGCCGTTCATGAGCCTGTTCCGCGGCATGTAGAAAGAACAATGCCACCGTGACAGTGCACGGTGGCATTGTGGCTCCCCCCGCTTCCCTGGACCTGTTGGCCAGCCTCAGTAGGCCGGCTGCAGGGTCAGATCGTGGTGGTGTTCGGTTTCGCCGACATGGTTGAGCCGGCCGACCAGTTCCGAGTGCTGCCGCATGCGCCCGATCTCGGTCATGATGCGGATGTCCTCGTGGCGCAGCTCGCGCCGGGTGGTGACGGCCTGCTTGTAGTCCAGCACTTCCGGGTAGTGCTCGGCCAGGTCCAGCGCTTCGGCCACGCACTCGACGCTGTCGGCCTTGGAAGTGATGCGGGCGCGGCTGTTGAATGCCTTCATCCAGCGCTCGAAACCGGCCTGCTGGTCGAACATGTTGGCCATGAACCAGATCACGAACAGGATCGACACCCACGAGCCGAACACCACGACCACGCGGGTAAAGGTGATGTGGTAATCGTCGCGCCAGAGGTAGTTGGCGATCAGGCCGAGGATGAGCAGGGATGCCGCCTGCCAGCCGATGATCGAGGCGATCAGCCATTGGCACTTGGCCTGCGCCAACACCGCTACTTCTTCGCGGATCTGCTGCTCGCTGAGGTTGCGCCAGTGCGCGACCTGTTTGTCGAACGGGCTGTGGTAGAGCTCGTTGTCGCGAAGCAGTAGTCCCAAACCCTTGAACAAAGCAATCATGGCTGGCTCCCTTGTGGAACGTGCGTCGATCAGCATTGGACGGTGTGGCGGGTTCAGTTCTAGCACTTCCAGCGGGCCGTGCAATGGGTGGAATGCCTAGCGCGGTAAGGGTTTTGTCTGAATGGGTGAAGGTTGATGCGGCGCAGCATCGCGCCGGTAGCCTGCGTCAAGATGTCGCAGGGTGAAATGTGCTGCGGCTGCACATGGAGCCGCGGCTGAGCCGACGGGCTCGCTGCATCGGCCCGTATCGCCCAGAATCGAGGCTGACCGCGCAGACCGCGGCCGATTCCGCCACCGCCTGGACCGAAGATGCCGCCGCTGCTGCACCGCCTTTCCCGCCCCGTCACCGCGCCGATCCGGCGCTGGGTGCTCGATGCCTTCCCGCGCGGCCAGAGCGGCATCGATTATGACCAGCCGCTGGGCGACCCCGGCTGGTTCGGGCCGGACAGCGTGACCTGGCGCATGCACGCCGAGCTGCCCTCGATGCTGGCCGGCGGCCTGTGTGCGCTGATGCTGCAGACCCTGCACCCGCGCGCGCTGGCCGGCGTGTACGACCACTCCAACTTCCGCCAGGACCTGGTCGGCCGCCTGCGCCGGACCACCGCGTTCGTCGCCGGCACCAGCTACGCGCCTGCTGGTGAGGTGGAAAAACTTGTGGCCAAGGTGCGCCGCATCCATGCGCAGATCCGCGGCCGCACCGCGCAGGGCGAAGACTACGCGGCTGACGACCCGCAGCTGCTGACGTGGGTGCACGTGACCGAGGCGTTCGGTTTCCTGCAGGGTTATCGCCGCTACGGGCGCGAGGTGCCGGTGAAGATTGCCGACCGCTACTACGACGAGTACCGCTGCGTGGCCGAAGCGCTGGGCGCGGTGGATGTGCCGCGCAGCGAAGCGGAGGTGGCCGCCTATTTCTGCGCGCGGCAGCCGGAGCTGCTGGCCGATGCACGGTCGCGCGAGGTGCTGGAGGTGTTGTCGGCGGTCAACCTGCCGGTGCCGATCCCGGGCCTGTCGCGCGCGGTGTTCCTCGGCGCCGGTGCCGCGCTGCTGCCCGACTGGGCCGAGGCGATGCTGGAACGCAGTGCCGGCCAGCGCACGCAGGCAGCCGCGTCGGCCAAGCTGATGCAGGGCATGGCACCGTTGTTCCGCCGCGCGTTGCCCGATGGCCTGGCCACGCGCGCCTGCGCACGCGTGGGTGTGCCGGTGGACGTGTTGCGCGAGTGGCCGGCGGTGGGTTGATCCATCGCGCACGCATGGCGTGGTTCTACGGATCCATGCCGCGCAGCAGTAGATCCACGCCATGCGTGGATGGCGGAAAGTGCCAACCAAGGTTGGCCTCTACCGGAGCAGGCTACGCCGCAGCATCCGCCCCAAAAAAACGGGCGCCTCTCGGCGCCCGTTCGCATCACATCACCACACCTTGACCCGCTTGTCCGGGGCCAGGTACAGCTTCTGGCCTTCCTTCACTTCAAACGCCGGGTACCAGGCGTCGATGTTGCGCACGGTCAGTGCACGGTACTGGCCCGGTGCGTGCACGTCGGTCAGCAGGCCGTTGCGCAGTGCCTGCTCGCGGCTCTTGCTGCGCCAAGCCTGGGCAAAGCCGAGGAAGAAGCGCTGGTCCGGCGTGAAGCCTTCCAGGGTCTGGCCCGGCTTGCCCTGCAGCGACAGCTGGTAGGCGTCGTAGGCGGTGCCCAGGCCGGCCACGTCGGCGATGTTCTCGCCCAGGGTCAGCTTGCCGTTGACGTGCACGCCGGGGAACGGCTCGTAGCTGCTGAACTGCGCAGCCAGTGCATCGCCGGCCGCGTTGAACTGCTTGAGGTCCTCGGCCGTCCACCAGTTGTGCAGCTTGCCGGTTTCATCGAACAGCGCGCCGGCATTGTCGAAGCCGTGGCTGATCTCGTGGCCGATCACCGCGCCGATCGCACCGTAGTTCACCGCGTCGTCGGCGGCGCCGTCGAAGAACGGCGGCTGCAGGATCGCGGCCGGGAACACCAGGCGGTTTTCCAGCGGCACGTTCATCGCGTTGATGGTCTGCGGCAGCATCGCCCACTCGTCGTGGTCGACCGGCTTGCCCAGCTTGGCCACGTTGCGCGCGTACTCGAACTGCTCCGCACGCTGCGCATTGCCCAGCGGATCGTCACGGCGGATCTCCAGGCCTGTGTAGTCGCGCCAGGTGTCCGGGTAGCCCATGCCCACGGTCAGGCCGGCGACCTTGGCCTTGGCGTGTGCCTTGGTCTGCGGTGACATCCAGGCCAGTGCGTCGATGCGCTTGGCGAAGGCGGCGATGATGTTCTTCGCCATCTCGTCCGCGCGTTCCTTGGTCTTGGCGTCGAAGTGTTTTTCCACGTAGCGCTTGCCGATGGCCTCACCCACGGCATGGTTGGCATCGTCCACCGCACGCTTCCAGCGGTCGCTCTGCTGCGGGGTGCCGCTCAGCGCGGTGCCGTGGAAGGCGAAGCGGGCGTCGGCGAACGTCTTCGGCAGGTAGGCCGCGGCGCGGTCCAGGGCGTGGAAGGTCATGTAGTCCTTCCACACGTCCAGCGGCTCGGTAGCCACCAGCCTGGACAGGCCGGCGACGGCCTTCGGCTGCCACACGATGAAGTCCTGCTGCTGGCCCAGCTTGGCGGCGTCCAGGAACGCCGCCCAGTCCATGCCCGGCGCCTTGGCGTTGAAGTCCGCCTGCGTCCACGGGTTGGCACCCAGGGTCACGTTGTTGGTTTCTTCCTGGCTGGCGTGGGCCTGGGCGATCTTGGTTTCCAGCGCGAGGATGCGCTGCGCCTTGCCCGCCGGGTCGGCCACGCCGGCCAGCTGCAGCACCTGCGCGATGTAGGCCTGGTACTGCTTGCGCAGCTCGGCCATGCGGCCATCACCCAGGTAGAAATCGCGGTCGGGCATGCCCAGGCCGCCCTGCACCAGGTACGGCGCGTTGCGGTCCGGCTGCAGCATGTCCACCGACACCCACAGGCCGAACAGGCGGTCGGTGTAGAAGTTGGTGGCGTTGAGCAGGTCGACGTCGGCGCGCATGTCGCCGCCCAGCGCACGTGCCAGGCCCGCCTTGTCGGCGATGCCGCCGATCGCGGCCAGCTGCGGCTGTACCGGGGCCAGACCGCGCTTCTCGATGCCGGCCTCGTCCATGAACGCGGCGTAATAGTCGCCGATCAGCTTGTCATCGCCGCTGGCCTGCGCATTGCCGGCCGCGCCTTCGAGGATCGCGCGGGTATCGGCCTGGGTCTTTTCGGCGATGACGTTGAAGCTGCCAAAGCGCGAACGGTCGGCCGGGATCTCGGTGTTCTTCACCCAGGTGCCGTTGGCGAAGCCGAAGAAGTCGTCGCCGGCGGCGATGCTGCGGTCCATGCCGCTGGCATCGAAGCCGAAGCTGCCCAGCATCGGCTTGGCCGGGGCAGGGGTGGCATCGGCCGGCGCGGCGGTGCCGGCGGCCGGTTCGGCCGGGCGGTCGCAGGCGGCCAGGGACAGGCTGGCGACGATGGCCAGCGCCAGGGTGGGACGGCGCAGCTTGGACATGGACTTCTCTTGCAGCGGGAAAACCCCAAGTCTAATCCCCTGCGCGTGTGCTGGACGCTCCGCCACGGGGGCCGCGCTGTGCGCGATCTGGCTGAACACGCGCCGACGATCTTCACGCCGTCATCGACGTGGTGCATGCTGCAGGCTAGATACCGGTGCAGCCATGGGGAAGGTGGCGCACCGGACAGACCCAGGCGTCAAGAATGCCGATCCGCGGCCGCTCTGGTCGGGGATGTGGAGGAATCGTTCGCGCATGAAGCCAGTCGTCTGCACAGGGAACATTGATCGATGCCAGCGCTGAGGCACGCGCTGGCCCGGCCGTTGCGCGCCATCACCTGGGGCGGCATTGCCGTGGGCGTGCTACTGGCCGTGGTGCTGGCGGTGATGCTGGCCAACGATTACCAGCGCCGGCTGGAAGCTGCGCAACGGCAGAGCCGTGCCATGGCAGTGGGCACCGAGCGGCTGCTGGCGATGGAACTGCGCAACCTGGAGCGGGCCATGAGCGGGATCGCCGCCGATGCCGCCGAACTGTTCCGCAGCGTGCCGGCGCAGGCCCCGGCGCTGCTGGATGCGGCCATCAGCGGGGTGCTCGGCCGCCATGCGGAACTGGACAGCATCGTCGTACTGGATGCCTATGGACGCGCATTGACCGCCGGCAAGGGTGATCTGAAGCTGCCGCTGTGGAGCGACCCGCAACGACGTGGGCAGGGCAGCGCGCTGTACCTCGGCCCGCCGCAGCAGGCCATCGATGGCCGCTGGGTGGTGCCCCTGGCGCTGCCGATGGCGGGCGACCGCTGGTTGCTGGCGCGCCTGCGCTGCGAGGAGTTGCAGCGCATTGTCAGTGGCCTGGACGTCGGCAACCACGGGCTGGTGTCGATCAGTGACCGTGATGGCGCCATGCTGGCCCGCGTTCCCGACCCGCAGGCGACGGTCGGGCGCCGCTACCGCTTGCCGGGTCGTGAGCTGCTGGGCCGCGCTGCGGTGGTCGAACTGGGCAGCATCCCCGGTGCGGTGGATGGCATTCCGCGCATTTCCACCATCAGCACGCTGGAACGCAGCCCGCTGGCGGTGCAGGTGGGCCTGGCCGACCAGGACGTGCTGGCGCCATGGTGGCCGTACCTGCAGGCCGCCGTTGCCATCCTGCTGGCCTACGCCGGCGTGCTGCTGGTGCTGTTGTACGCGGTGCGGCGCAGTACCCGCAGCCATCAGTCGATGGCCGAGGAACTGCGCACCGGCCACGCCGAGCTGGGCCTGGCCCACCAGGCCGGCCGGGTCTGCACCTGGCACGTGGATGAGGATGCGGCACAGCTGCATTGGTCGCCGTTGGCCCGCGAGATCTTCGGCCTGCACACCAATGCGATGCCGGTGGCCGAGTTCTTCAACCGCGTGCACCACGAGGACAGCGAACGCCTGCAGCGCGCCTTCAACCAGGCGTTTGCCGGCGATGAAGTGCTGGACGAAGAATTCCGCCTGGTGCTGCCCGGTGGCCAGGTGCGCTGGGTGGCCGCGCGCGGCCAGCGGGTGGAAGTGGCCGACCGCCAGCGCCGCATGATCGGCGCGCTGACCGACCAGACCGAGCGCTACCGTGCGCGCGAACAGATGAGTCGTGCAGAGCGCCGCTTCCGCCTGCTGTTCGACCGCAATCCGGCACCGTTCTGGGTGTTCGATCCGAGCAGCCTGCGTTTCCTTGAAGTCAACCAGGCGGCCGTCGAGCAGTACGGCTACAGCCGCGAAGAATTCCTGCAGATGAGCATCCTCGACATCCGTCCGCGTGGCGGCTGGGACGAGGTGATGGGGGCCATTGCACGGGCACGCGTGGATGGGCTGCCGGAGTCGACGGTACGCATGCACCGGCGCCGCGATGGCAGCGAGTTCGAGGTGCGTGCGCACCTGTCCATGCTGGATTTCGATGGCCGCGCCGCCTGCCTGGTGCTGGCCGAGGATGTCAGCGAGCGCTTGGCCTACGAGCGCGACCTGGCCTACCGCGCGCGGCACAACCCGGATACGGGCCTGCTGACCGTGCGCGCGCTGACCGAGCAGCTGGACGCACAGGAAGGCGCCTACACCATCGCCTACGTGCAGCTGCGCGGCCTGCAGCTGGTGGCCGATACGCTGGGCCGCGAGATCGGCGATGCGGTGCTGCAGTCGATGGCCCTGCGCCTGGACGGGTTGGGTGCGCGCTTCGGTACCCTGGCCTTCCAGCCGGCCGAGGACTTCGTGCTGGCCATCGGTGGCGAGCACACCGCGCAGCGTGCGCTGGATGACCTGCTGCAGATCGTCTCGGCGCCGATGCGCGGCAAGGATTCGCTGCACCAGTTCGAGCCGCGCATCGGCGTGGCCGTGCATGCAGTGGGCGATGGCCACAGTGCCGAGCAGGTGATCGGCATGGCCGCGCAGGCTGCGCATGCCGCGCGCGCCGAAGGCAACGTGGTGGCCTGGTTCGATACCGCGGTGACCACCCGCCTGGCCGACCGCCTGCGCCTGGCCGCGCGCATCCATGCCGCCATCGACAACGAATTCCAGCTGTATTTCCAGCCGATCCGCCATGCCAGCGATGGCAGCCCGGCGGCGCTGGAGGCGCTGCTGCGCTGGCCGCAGGCCGACGGCAGTTTCATTCCGCCCAGCGAGTTCATCCAGCTCTGCGAGGACACCGGGCTGATCCTGGCGCTGGGGCGCTGGGTGATCCGTGCCGCCGCACAGGCGCAGCGGCGGCTGGTGGATGCCGGCTGGGGCGAGCTGTCGATCGCGGTGAACGTGTCGGCGGTGCAGTTCTTCAACAGTGACCTGGTGGCCGAGTTCACCCGCGCACAGAAGGAGTTCGGCCTGGCCCGCGGCGCACTGCACGTGGAGCTGACCGAGAGCAGCCTGATGCGCAAGCCGACGCAGGCGATGCAGACCATGCAGCGCCTGCACGAGCAGGGCATCTGCGTGTCGCTGGATGATTTCGGCACCGGCTATTCCAGCATGTCCTACCTGCAGCACCTGCCGCTGGACATCCTGAAGATCGACCGCAGCTTCGTGGCGGATGTGGAAACCAATCCGCGCAACGCCTCGATCTGCCGCGCACTGCTGTCGCTGGGCCACAGCATGGGGTTGACCATCATCGCCGAGGGCGTGGAAACACCGGGCCAGCTGAACTGGCTGGCCGCGCATGGCTGCGACCAGGTGCAGGGCTACCTGCTGGGGCGGCCGGCGCCGCTGGAAAAGATCATCGATTCGCTGGATGAAGTGGTGGTGTGAGCGGGAAGATCCGCCGGGCATGGCTGCCCGCCGGGTAGCGCCGGGCCATGCCCGGCGAGCGCGAAGCGCGGGCGTCACACCCCCGCATCCACCAGGTAGTCAATGAAGCTGCGCACCTTCGGTGCCAGGTGGCTGCGGCTGGTGTAGACGGCGAAGATGCCGATCGTGGGCACGTCCCATTCCGGCAGCACGCGCACCAGGCGGCCATCGGCGAGTGCGTCCTCCAGCAGGAAATCCGGCTGCAGGATCACGCCCATGCCGGCGATGGCCGCTTCGCGCAGCACGTCGCCGTTGTTGGCCTGCAGGATGCTGTTCACCGTCACCCGGGTTTCGCCCCCTGGCCCCTGCAGTGGCCACTGGTTGCCCGAGGCCCAGTAGCTGTAGCCGAGGCAGTCGTGCTGTTCCAGCTCCTGCGGCGTGTGCGGCGTGCCGCGCGCGGCCAGGTAGGACGGCGCAGCGCACAGGGTGATGCGGGCCTGGCCCAGCCGCCGTGCGATCAGCGCCGGGCTCGGTTCGCGGGTGATGCGGATGGCCACGTCGTAGCCTTCTTCGACCATGTCCACCAGCCGGTCGGACAGGGCCAGGTCCAGTTCCACCTGCGGGTAGCGCTGGCGGTAGCCGGCCAGCAGCGGGCCGAGGCGGGCGATGCCCCAGCTGACTGGTGCATTGATGCGCAGCGTGCCCGAGGGCTCCAGCGCCTGCGCGCCGATGCTGGCTTCCAGTGCGTCGAACTCGGCCAGCAGGCGCACGCACTGCGCGTAGTAGGCCGCGCCGGCGCTGGTCGGGCTGACCCGCCGCGTGGTGCGGTGAAGCAGACGGGTGGACAGGCGTTTTTCCAGCGATGCGACCTGCCGGGTCACCCCGGCCGTGGACATGTCCAGCGCCTGCGCGGCGGCACTGAAGCCGTTGCGCTCAACCACCGCGACGAACACACGCATGGCGTCCAGGGTGTCCATTATTCCGCCTTATGCAACAAATACGGTCAGATCATCGTATTTATCGGCTCTGGTGAGCGCAATAAGCTGTGCCCACTCCTTCCGAGGTGCCTGCCATGTCTACCACGTCCCGTCCGCTGTCACCGCTCGCCCCCTACGCCGGCACCCTGCTGCGGCTGGCGCTGGGCGGCCTGTTCCTGGCCCATGGCCTGACCAAGCTGCTGGTGTTCACCCCGGCCGGCACCGCGGCCTATTTCCAGTCGCTGGGCCTGCCCGGTGTACTGGGGTATTTCACGATCGTTGCCGAGCTCGGCATCGCCGCCGCCCTGCTGCTGGGCGTCTATGCGCGCTGGATCGGCCTGCTCGGCGTGCCGCTGCTGCTGGGCACCATCGTCACCGTGCACGGCGCCAACGGTTTCAGCTTCGCCAACAGTGGCGGCGGCTGGGAATACCCGGCGTTGTGGGCCGTGGCCCTGGTCGTGCTGTTCCTGCTGGGCGATGGCCGCTGGACCCTGCGTTCGCGCTGATCGCCCCCTGAAAGAATTCCTGGAGGTTCCCATGTCCCGCCTGCCTTCGCTGTACATCTCCCATGGTTCGCCGATGACCGCCCTGCATCCGGGCCAGGTCGGCGTGCGACTGGCCGAGCTGGCCCGCGACCTGCCGACGCCGCGCGCGATCGTCATCGCCTCGGCGCACTGGCTCGCCCGCCAGCCGCTGGTCGGCACGCACCCGCAGCCGCCGACGATCCATGATTTCGGTGGTTTCCCGCGCGCGCTGTTCGAACTGCAGTACCCGGCCCCGGGCGACCCGGCGCTGGCCGAAGAAGTCGCCGGACGCATCGCCGCCGCCGGCCTGCCGGTGGCCATCGACCCGAAGCGCGGCCTCGACCACGGTGCCTGGGTGCCGCTGCGCATGCTGCGCCCGCAGGCCGACATTCCGGTGGTGCCGGTATCGATCCAGCCGATGCTGGGCCCGCAGCACCAGTACGCGCTGGGCCGCGCGCTGGCGCCGCTGCGCGAGCAGGGCGTGCTGCTGATCGGTTCGGGCAGCATCACCCACAACCTGCACGACTGGCGCGATTACCAGGACGGCAAGGAAGCGCCGTACGTGCGCCCCTTCATCGAATGGGTGGAGCAGCGCTTGGCCGCCAACGACCGCGATGCGCTGTTCGACTACCGCCGCCAGGCACCGTTTGCCGAGCGCGCGCATCCCACCGATGAGCACCTGCTGCCGCTGTACTTCGCGATGGGCGCGGCGGGCGAGGGCGGCTTCGGTGCGCAGCGCATCGATGCGGGCATCGACGGCGGCATGCTGGCGATGGATATCTACCGCTTCGATGGCAGCGCTGCGGCGGTGGCCGCATGAGCGCGGAGCTGCCGATGCTGGAGCGCCCGGCGCAGGGCACCGCGCAGGGCCTGGTGGTACTGCTGCATGGCGTGGGCAGCAACGAGCAGTCGCTGGCCGGCCTGGCCCAAGCCCTCGACCCGCGCCTGCACGTGCTGCTGCCGCGCGGGCCGCTGGTGTTCGGGCCGCAGGCGTTCGGCTGGTTCACCGTGCGCTTCGGCGCGCAGGGGCCGGTCATCGACCCGGCGCAGGCCGAACAGTCGCGCCTGCTGCTGGGCGAGTGGCTGGCGGCGCAGCAGCAGCGGCTGGGCGTGGACGCGCGGCAGACCGTGCTGGCCGGCTTCAGCCAGGGCGGCATCATGAGTGCCAGCGTAGCCCTGACCCAGCCGCAGCGGGTGAAGTCGTTCGGCGTGCTGTGCGGGCGCATCCTGCCGGAGATCGCCCCGCACGTGCCGGCCGATATCGCCGATGCCGGGCTGGACGGCCTGCTGGTGCACGGCCATGCCGACGACAAGCTGCCGTACACGCTGGCCGAATCCGCGGCTGCGCGCCTGCAGGCGCTCGGCGTGGCCCGCCAGCTGCGTGGCTACCCGGTTGGCCACACGCTGTCGGCGGACATGCAGCGGGACATCAGCGGCTGGATCCAGCAGCGTTTGCTGTCGCCACGATGACGGCAGCACGCACGCCGATCAGGGGCAACGATAGACGTTGCCACTGAGGGTAACGTTGGTCTGGGCCTGGCCGCCGCCTTGCCTGCCCGTAACGCCGGCGCGATTGGTCAGCAGGTAGATCACGTTGCCACCGCGTGCAGCCGCCTGATTCTTCAGGTCATTGCGCGCGCCCGACTCCAGGTTCTTGTTCGACGTGTAGCTGCCAGTGAGGAAGTTGCCCTGGCTGCCGGTGATATCACCAAGGAACTGACAACCCTTGGGTTCTTCGTGGGTCAGCCGGACCAGGGTGGCGTCACCGTGCAGACGCGTAGAGGCGCAGCCGGACAGCAGAAGCGCGAGGGCGGCAAGGACGGCAAGTCGATGATGCATGGCGTTGGTTCACGGAGGAAGTGATGTGGAGAGCCCTTACGATAGGGCGACTGCGCAGCGTGGTCTGGTGGCATTGCCGACACACAACGGCGCGTTGCGCCTTGTGCACACCTGCATTCAGGCCGGAGCGGGGGCGGGCGCCCGTTCCGCGAAGCCTGAACACGGGTGTGCTACGTTTCCATACCGACGCTGCAGTTCCTGTCCAAGCCCCATGCACACCATCGAAGTCGTCCTGGCGATGCTGGTAGCCGTTGTCGCCAGCGGTTACCTGGTTCGCGTCCTGCCATTCTCGTTGCCCCTGCCGCTGGTGCAGATCGCGCTGGGCGCGGTCATCGCCGGCGTGTTCAACCGCGGCCATGCGCTGGAACCGGAAGTGTTCTTTCTGCTGTTCCTGCCGCCGCTGCTGTTCCTTGATGGCTGGCGCATTCCCAAACAGGGCCTGTTCCGCGATAAAGGCGCGATCCTCGAACTGGCGTTCGGCCTGGTGGTGTTCACCGTCCTCGGCGCCGGCCTGCTGATCCACTGGATGATTCCGGTGATGCCGTTGGCGGTGTGCTTCGCGCTGGCCGCCATCGTCTCGCCCACCGACCCGGTGGCCGTCGGTGCGATCGCCGCCAAGGCGCCCATTCCCAAGCGCCTGATGCACATCCTGGAAGGCGAATCGCTGCTCAATGATGCGTCCGGCCTGGTCTGCTTCCGCTTCGCTGTGGCTGCGGTGATGACCGGCAGCTTCTCGCTGGCCACCGCGTCGCTGACCTTCCTGTGGGTGGCCGTGGCCGGCCTGGCGGTGGGTGTGGCGGTCACCCTGGGCGTGTCCACGTTCCAGCGCTGGCTGTGGCGCCGCTTCGGCGAAGAGCCCGGCGCGGCGATGCTGGTCAACCTGCTGATCCCCTTCGCGGCCTATCTGCTGGCCGAAGAAATCCACGCCTCGGGCATCCTCGCCGCGGTCGCCGCCGGCATCGCGATGAGCTATGTCGAGCTGACCGGCCGCGTGTCGGGCAGCATGCGCGTGCAGCGTGCGGGCGTCTGGAACATGCTGCAGTTCAGCTTCAACGGCATCATGTTCGTGCTGCTGGGCGAGCAGCTGCCGGGCATCGTCGAGCGCGCCACCACCACCATGAACGAGACCGGCCACCAGAGCGCCTGGTGGCTGCTGGTGTACGTGCTGGTCATCAATGCCGCGCTGATCGCGCTGCGCCTGCTGTGGGTGTGGCTGTCGCTGCGCTGGAACCTGCTGCGCGCGCGCCGCCGTGGCCTGGAGCGGGGCGAGGCGCCGAACTGGCGCATCGTGGTGGCGACCTCGGTGGCCGGCGTGCGCGGTGCGATCACCCTGGCCGGCGTGCTGACGCTGCCGCTGTTCCTGCCTGATGGCAGCGCCTTCCCGGCGCGTGACCTGGTGATCTTCCTGGCCGCGGCGGTCATCCTGTTCTCGCTGGTCGGCGCCAGCGTGGCGCTGCCGCAGCTGCTGAAAGGCCTGCAGCTGCCGGCCGATTCGGGCGAACGCAAGGAAGAGGACCTGGCCCGCAAGCTGTCCTCCAAGGCCGCCCTGGCCGGGGTGGAGCGCATGCGCCAGCAGCTGGTGATGAACCAGAACACCGAGAACGTGCAGCTGTACAACGACGCGGCCTCGCGGGTCAGCCTGCTGTACCAGCGCCATCTGGAAAAGGACAGCGACGGCCCCGACGTGGACCCGGAGAAGGTGAACCGGATGGAGCAGGGCTACCGCCAGCTGCGCAGTGCCGGCCTGAACGCCGAGCGCGAGGAGCTGTTCCGCCTGACCCGGCGCGGGGTGATCTCCGACGAGATCTCGCGGCGGCTGATCCGCAACCTGGACCTGCTGGAATCGCGCAAGCGCGATTGACCCTGGAATGTAGAGCCGAGCCCATGCTCGGCTCTACAACAGCGGCTTATTCCGGCTTCTGGTCCAGGAAGTATGCCTCGACCTTGCCATTGACCTTCATGGTCATCGGGTTGCCGCGGCGGTCGCGGGCCTTGCCGGCCTGGACGCGGATCCAGCCTTCGCTGATCGAGTATTCCTCGACGTTGTCGCGCTCGATGTCGTTGAAACGCACGCCAACGCCGCGCTCCAGCGCCTTGGCATCATGGAAGGGGCTGGCCGGGTTGATCGCCAGGTGGTCGGGAGGGGTATCGCTCATCGCTTCATTCACAGTGACGGCCACCAAGGCCGGCTTCAGCGGCACAGGATAAACCGTAGAATGCCGGCCTGCCCCAAGGAGTGCGCGCCATGCCCGACAACAGCGATTATTTCGACTTCGAAGAAGACGCCCACGATTTCGACGAAGACGACTTCGAGGCGCGGGTCTGGAACCTGCTGGTCCTGATCAATCCGGGCGACGATGAGTTGGCGCTGCAGCAGTTCAACCGCTGGCGCGAGCATCTGGCCGAGGACGGGCAGCCGCTGGAAGCGGACAGCGCCTGGGTGCCGGCGCTGTTCACGGCCATCGCCTGGCAGTCGGGCTTCGAGGTGGAGCGTGATGACCTGGAATCGCTGCAGTCGGCGGTGAACGAGCTGTCGGCACGCTTCAACCTGCAGCTGGACTGGGGTGGCGACCTCGATGACGAGGATTTCGCTGCCGACCTGGACGGCGTGCAGCTGATGTCCACCGCCTTCGACCGCCTGCGCGAGCACAACTACACGCTGTGGAGCGTGGATGCTGGCAGCGACGGCTTCACCGGCTGGATGGCGCTGACCCGCGACGACGACGCGCTGCTGGCGCTGTGCTCGCTGCTGAACCTGGAAGTGCGGCTGGGCAGCGACCCGTTCTGATCGGTAGCGCCGGGCCATTCC